>NZ_RHFJ01000004.1:0-124846 GCF_003718675.1 Marichromatium sp. AB32 | reverse complement strand
CCGCGTCATCAGCTCCGCATCATGGAGCTGTTGCGCGCACACTGCGCGCGCGGCGCCGGGGTGGTGCTGGTGCTCCACGACCTCACCCTGGCCAGCCGCTTCTGCGATCGCCTGCTGCTGCTCCACCAGGGGCGGGCGCTGGCGCAGGGGCGGCCCGGAGAGGTGCTCGACGCGGCCAATCTGCGCGCGGCCTATGGCATCGAGGTGCTGGGCGGTAGCCACCAGGGCGAGCCCTATCTGATCCCCTGGCGTTGTCTCGACGATCACTGAGCCGCCGACGCGGCGGGAGCTGGACATGCGTATTCATCTGCTGGTGCTGGCCCTGTGCCTGTGGGGCGGGGCGGCGGTCGCGGACGACCGGCTCCGCATCCTCCACATCAACGACCACCACTCCCATCTCGATCCCGAGCCGGGCGCGCTGGATCTCGCCGGACTCGACGACGTCGAGGTCGAGATCGGCGGGCTCGCGCGGGTCGCGGCGCTGATCGCCCGCGCCCGCGCCGCCGATCCCGAGGTGCTGGTGCTGCACGCCGGCGATGCCATCACCGGCACGCCCTATCACAGCCTGTTCGACGGCGAGGCCGATGCCGCGGCGATGCGTGCGATCTGCTTCGACGCCTTCGCCCTCGGCAACCACGAGTTCGACGGCGGCGATGCCGGACTCGCCCGCTTCCTGCGCGCGCTCAATCCGTCGGCTGGCGCGGGCTGCCGCACCCCGGTGCTGGCGGCCAACGTGGTACCCGCGCCCGGCACCCCGCTGGCACCGCGCGGCGAGGCACCGCTGATCGACTCGCACGTGGTGCTCGATCGCGGTGGCGCGCGGATCGGCATCGTCGGGCTCGACATCGCCGGCAAGACCCGGCGCTCGTCGAGCCCGCTGCCGAGCACCCATTTCCTCGACGAGCGCGAGACGGCGCAGCGCGAGATCGACGCGCTCACCGCCCAGGGGATCGAGCGCATCGTGCTGCTGACCCACTACCAGTACGCCAACGATCTGGCGCTGGCGCGTGCGCTGCGCGGGGTCGACGTGATCGTCGGCGGTGACTCGCACAGCCTGCTCGGCGACGGCCTCGCGCCCCTCGGGCTGAACCCGGTCGGTCCCTATCCGAGCCGGGTGCATGATCTCGACGGCAATCCGGTGTGCGTGGTCCAGGCCTGGCAGTACGCCGCTCTGGTCGGCGAGCTGGAGGTGGTGTTCGATGCCGCCGGACGGGTGCGCGCGTGCACCGGAACCCCGCGTCTGCTGCTCGGCGAGACCTTCAGCCGCGACGGCGCGCCGCTCGACCCCGAGGTCGAGGCGCGGGTGCGGGCGCAGGTCGCGCGCACCCCGGAGCTTGTGCCGATCACGCCCGACCCCGCGGTGGCTGCGGTGATCGCCCGCTATGCCGATCAGGTGAAGGCGCTCGGCAGCCAGGTGGTCGGCGAGGTGAGCGAGGATCTCTGCTTCGAGCGTATCCCCGGCGAGGGCCAGAGCGCGCGCTGCGACCGACGCGCCACCCAGCTCCACGGCGGCGACATCCAGCAGCTGGTCGCCCAGGCCTATCTGGCGCGTGGCGCGCACGCCGACGTCGCGCTGCTCAATGCCGGGGCGGTGCGTATCGATCTGCCCGCCGGGCCGCTCACCCTGGCCGATGTCTATCGGTTGTTGCCCTTCGGCAACACCCTGGTCGAGCTGGAGTTGAGCGGGCGCGAGCTGCGCGCGCTGCTCGAAGGGGCGCTGGCGAGTTTCCTCGACGGTCCCGGGTCGAATGGCGCCTATCCCTATGCCGCCAACCTGCGCTGGACCCTGGATCTCTCGCGCCCGGCCGGTGAGCGGCTCTCGGCGCTGAGCTTCCGGCGGCGCGGCGAGACCCACTGGCGCCCCCTGGGCGAGGACGACCGGCTGAGCCTGATCACCAACAGCTTCCTCGCCGCCGGTCGCGACGGCTACGAGGGTCTTGCCGCCATCGTCGGGCACGACATCGGCACCACCGACGCTCAGGTCTTCATCGAGTATCTGCAGCGTGATCTCGGCGGCGCGGCCCCGGGCGCGGCGCTGCTCGCCGTGCCGCCCCGGGTGAGGCCGCTGCCCTGCGCCGAGTACAGCACCCAGCGGTTGATCGGGCGCGACGGCGACGCGCGTCGTGCGGACCCCGAGGTGCCTGCGGTGTGCGCGAGCGCGGGCTGAGTCGGCTCAGGCGGCGCAGCCGGCGATCGCCAGGGTGAAAGCCTTGCCGGCGGGGTCGCGATGGACCTGACGGGGGAGCAGCAGCCGACCGTCGCCAGCGGCGAGCAGCGCCGCGGCCTCGGCGACGCTCGGTGTGGCGACCGCCGTGGCGACCCGCGCCGAACCGCCCGGCACCTCGACGGCGGCCAGTCGCGCGGCCGCGAAGCCCCGCAGCGGCCAGCCGCGCGCGGCGGCGAGTGCGCGCAGCGCGGGCTCGGCGCACTTGTGATCGAGGCTGGCGATGGCGCGCACCTCGATCGCGCCGAGTGGCCCGAGCGCGGCGTCGATGGCAGACTCCAGGCTCGCGCGCGCCACGCCGCGCTGGAAACCCACCCCGATCGTGATCGCCCGTCCGGATTCAGCCATGTCGAACGCCCCCGTCCATCACTGTCCCGCACTCTTCCTCAGCGCCTGCTCCTCGGGGCAGGGCAAGACCACGCTGGTCGCCGCGCTGGCGCGTCATCATCGTCGTCAGGGTCGGCGGGTGCGGGTGTTCAAGATCGGGCCGGACTTCCTCGACCCGATGATCCACGCCCGCGCCAGCGGCGCCGAGGTCGAGCCGCTCGATCTGTGGATGGTCGGCGAGACGGCCTGCAAGGCCAAGCTCCATGCCGCCGCCGGCGCTTCCGACCTGATCCTGGTGGAGGGCGCGATGGGGCTGTTCGACGGCACCCCCTCGGGCGCCGATCTGGCCGAGTGCTTCGGGCTGCCGGTGGCGGCGCTGATCGATGCCCGCGGCATGGGCCAGACCTTCGGCGCGCTGGCGCTGGGGCTGGCGAGCTACCGCCCCGGGCTGCGCTTTGCAGGGGTCGCGGCCAACCAGGTCGCCAGTGCCCGTCACGCCGAGATGATCGCCGCCGGGATGCCCGCGACCGTGCCCTTCCTCGGCGCGCTGCCGCGGCTGGCCGAGGCGGCGCTGCCGAGCCGTCACCTGGGACTGGTGCAGGCCGCCGAGATCGCGGATCTCGAACGTCGTCTCGACGCCGCCGCCGAGCAGATCGCCGACAGCGCCCTGGCGCGCCTGCCCGAACCGGTCGCCTTCCACGCCCCGGCGGCGATCGAGCCGCCGCCCCGGCTGCTCGCCGGGCGCCGGATCGCGGTGGCGCGCGATGCGGCCTTCTCCTTCCTCTATGCCGACAACCTGCGGCTGCTGGAGACGCTGGGCGCCGAGGTCGTCTTCTTCTCGCCGCTGGTCGATGCCGGGGTGGAGGCCGATGCCGTCTACCTGCCCGGTGGCTACCCGGAGCTGCACCTCGACCGGCTCGCTGCCAATCAGGCCATGCACCGGGCGCTGCGCGCCCATGTCGAGGCCGGGAGGCCGCTCTACGCCGAGTGCGGCGGCATGCTCTATCTGCTCGAGCGGCTGGTCGACAAGGCCGGTGACGGCGCTCGGCTCGCCGCGCTGCTGCCGGGCGAGGGGCGGATGCAGCAGCGTCTTGCCGGGTTGGGGATGCAGGCGCTCGGCGGGCTGCGCGGCCACAGCTTTCATCACTCGACGATGCAGGGCGCGCCTGCGCCGGCGGCCTTCGGCACGCGTCAGCGCGACGGCGCCGAGGGCGAGCCCTTCTATCGTCACGGTTCGATCCGCGCGAGCTATCTGCATCTCTATTTCCCTTCCTCGCCACGCGAGGCCGCTGCGCTCTTCCTCCCCGATGCGGACGACGCGGTGGGGGCGATGGTGCCGTAGCTGACCCGGTCGCGGCCCTCGCGCTTGCTGCGATAGAGCGCGCGATCGACGGCCTCGATCAGGTCGTGCTTGTCGACCGCTCGGGGCTGTCCCTCGGTGCTGATGACGCCGAGGCTGATGGTGAGTCGCAACCGCTCGCCGGGCACCTGGAACTCGTCCCTGGCGATGTCCCGGCGCAACCGTTCGGCGAGCGCCATCGCCTGCGCACGTCCGGTCTCGGGAAGGATGACGAGGAACTCCTCGCCGCCATAGCGCGCGAGCTGGTCGGTCTCGCGGATCGCCTCGCGGCAGCGCCGGGTGAGGATGCGCAGCACCCGGTCGCCGGCCTGGTGGCCATGGCGGTCGTTGACCTGCTTGAAATGATCGATGTCGAGCAGGATCAGCGACAGCGGCCGGTCGTAGCGCGCGGTGCGCGCCAGCTCGGCGTCGAGCAGCTCCTGCATGTAGGCGTGGTTGTGGGCGCCGGTGAGTCCGTCGCAGCGCGAGCGGGCGAGCAGCGCCTTCTGTTCGAGCAGGGCGGCGATGATCGGGCGCAGGGTGATGACGGTGAGCAGGTAGATCGCCGTGGTCGAGGCGAGTATCGCGACCAGGAGCGGCAGGATCTGGCGTTCGATCGGACGCGCGTGCTCGGCATCATCGACGATCAGCAGGATGCGCCAGTCGGGGTAGCGTTCGAGCCTCTGCTGCCTGATGGTGAAACCGTCGGTCGGGGTAGCGGCGTCGAGATGCTGCGTCAGTGCGGCGCTCATCCGTGGTGTGATCTTCTGTGTCGAGCAGTAGCTGCTGCGTACCTCGCCGAAGATCAGGGCCAGCCCCACGCCGGGTCGGGTCTGGCGATCGACGGCCTCGTGCAGCCGTTGATCGTGCATCACCAGTAGATCGGTGCCGATGCGTCGGCCCGTCGCGTCGTGCAGTGGTGAGCAGTAGTACAGCCGGTGTCGCGCCTCGTCCGCCGCGAGCAGTTCGATACGGTCGTCCGGGGCGGTCGAACACTTCTGGTCATAGAGCGCCGGCACCGCGACGCCCGCGCTGTAGAGACGGCTGCCGTCGGGGGCGTAGCGGGCCACCGAGACCAAGTCCTCATGGGCGCCGATGGCGTCGGCGAGCTTGGGCCGGCTGAAGGCGACCAGCGCCTCGCGATCGATCTCGTCGCGCAGATAGGCCGCCTGGCGCGCGCGGATGGCGCTGCGGCTGGCGACCTGGCGGGCGATGTTGCGCTGGTCGTCGAAGATACTGTGGATCAGTGCGCTGCTTTCGGTGAGCTGGAAGGTGATGCGCTCGTCGTGGATGTACTCCAGGTGCTTGATCAGCGGGCGCATGCCCAGCAGATAGAAGCTCGCGACCAGAAGGGTCACGGCGAGCCCGACGATGACATAGATGTTATGGATGTTCTGGCGGTGTTGCATCCCGGGCTTCGGCTGTTGCTGATGCCGCTCCGGCGCATGTCGGCCGGACCTGGTTTATTGCTCGGGCTTGATCGCGCTCAACAGGGTCACCGGCATCGCCGTGCGCCAGCCGTCGAAGGCGCCGAGCGGGCTGGCGTGGGCCACCGAGATCCGTGTCAGCTCGCCGCCGATGCGCCCGCGCAGCTCGACCAGGAAGGCCTCGCTCTGCAGGGTGACGGCATTGGCCACCAGCCGCCCGCCGGGTTTGAGCGCCGCCCAGCAGCGCTCGGCGACCCCGGCGCGGGTCAGACCGCCGCCGATGAAGATCGCATCCGGCGCCTCCAACCCGTCGAGCGCCTCGGGCGCGCGTCCGGCCACCAGCATCAGGTCAGGGACCCCGAGCGCATCGCGGTTGGCGGCGATCAGCGCCTGACGTTCGGCGTTTGCCTCGATGGCGATGGCGCGCGCCGTCGGCTCGGCGCGCAGCCACTCGATGCCGATCGAGCCGCTGCCGGCGCCGACGTCCCACAGCAGCTCGCCGGGCAGCGGTGCGAGCCGCGCCAGGGTCGCCGCGCGCACGTCGCGTTTGGTGAGCTGGCCGTCGTTGGCGAAGGCCGCGTCGGGCAGCGCGCCGCGGCGTGAATACGACTGCCTGCCGGCGTCGGCACGGCACTCCAGCGCGATCAGGTTGAGCCGGGCGCACTGCTCGATCGACCAGTCGGCAGCGCGTCCCTGCAGGCGACGCTCGACCGGACCACCGAGATGCTCGAACACCGTCAGCCGACTCTCGCCGTAGCCGCGCGCCGTCAGCTCGGCGGCGAGCGCGGCCGGGGTGGCGCCGTCGGCCGAGAGCACCAGCAGCCGCGCCCCCGGGGCGAGGTGCAGGTTGACCCGGGCGAGCGGACGACCGTGCGCCGGCACCACGGTGATCTCGTGCAGCGCCCAGCCGAGCCGGGCGGCGGCGAGCGAGACCGAGGAGGGCGCCGGCAGCACCCGCAGCGCGGCGGCGCCGAAGCGTGCCGCGAGGCTCGACCCCGCACCGTAGAACATGGGGTCGCCGCTGGCGAGCACGCAGACCGCTCGTCCGCGCAGCGCCTCGAGCTGGGGGTAGGCGTCGCTGAAGGGGCTGGGCCAGGGGCGCAGTTCCTGCTCCGATCGCGACTCGATCAGGCCGAGATGACGCGCGCCGCCGAAGATCACCTCGGCCCCGGCGATCGCCGCGCGCGCCGCCTCGCCGAGCCCGGCGAGTCCGTCCTCGCCGATACCGACGACGGTCAGCCAGATCGAGTTGAGAGGGGCGCTGGCTGGGGTCGGGTCGGTCATCGCAGGCTCGGTCGGTCGGGGTGGATTGCAGGGTGGCGCCGGAGTGGCCGCCCGCTGGCGCAGGCATTATAATCAATCTTTTGCTGAACATGCCTCCCTCTTCCCCCAGGCAGACCACCCTCGGCCATGGCTTGTTCGTCGGGATCCACCGCGACCCCGACCCCTCCCGTCTTGCCGCTCGATAGAGATTTGCGATGATCGAATACAACCGCGACGCCCACGACATCTACCGCCAGTCCTTCGCCATCATCCGTGCCGAGGCGAACCTGGCACGCATCCCCGCCGACCTCGAGAAGGTCGCGGTGCGCGTGGTCCATGCGTGTGGCATGCCCGACGTGGTCGAGGACCTGCTGTTCTCCGAGGGCGCCGGGGCCGCCGGGCGCGCCGCGCTCCAGGCCGGTGCGCCCATCCTCTGCGACAGCCGCATGGTCTCCGAGGGCATCACCCGGGCGCGGATGCCCGCCGACAACCCGATCATCTGCACCCTGCAGGATCCGCGCGTGCCGGAGCTGGCGCGCGAGCTGGGCAACACCCGCACCGCCGCCGCGCTGGAGCTGTGGCGCCCGCACCTGGAGGGGGCCGTGGTGGTGGTCGGCAACGCCCCGACGGCGCTGTTCCGTCTGTTCGAGATGCTCGATGCGGGCGCGCCGCGCCCGGCACTGATCCTCGGCTTCCCGGTCGGCTTCATCGGCGCCGCCGAGTCCAAGGAGGCGCTCGCCGCCGACAGTCGCGGCGTGCCCTATATCGCCCTGCGCGGGCGGCGTGGCGGTAGCGCCATGGCGGTGGCGGCGGTCAACGCGCTCGGCAGCGAGCACGAGTGAGCGACATGGGCAAGGGCCGTCTACTCGGCCTGGGCATCGGCCCGGGCGACCCCGAACTGCTCACCCTCAAGGCGCTGCGCCTGTTGCGCGCCGCGCCCGTGGTGGCCTACTACATCGGCAAGGGCAAGCGCGGCAACGCGCTCGCCACCATCGAGCCGCATCTCTGCGAGACCCAGGAGCGCCTCGCGCTGGTCTATCCGGTGACCGGCAAGCGCCCGCCGCCGCCCTACGACTACGAGGGGGTGATGCGCGCCTTCTACGACGAGTCGGCCGCGCGCATCGCCGATCATCTCGACGCCGGGCGTGATGTCGCCGTCGCCTGCGAGGGCGATCCCTTCTTCTACGGCGCCTTCATGTATCTGCACGACCGCCTCGCCGAGCGCTATCCGGTCGAGGTGGTGCCGGGCATCTGCTCGGTGATGGCCAGCGCCTCGGTGCTGCGCACCCCGTTGGTCTATCGCGACCAGTCGCTGCAGGTGATCGCCGCCACCCTCCCGGAGGCGGAGCTGGAGGCGCGGCTCGCCGGGGTCGAGGCCGCGGCGATCATGAAGCTCGGCAGCAACTTCGCCAAGCTGCGCCGGGTGCTCGAACGCCTCGGCATCGCCGAGCGCGCGCGCTATGTCGAGCGCGCCACCATGGACGGCGAGCGGGTGCGGCCCTTCGCCGAGGTCGAGCCCGAGCAGGTGCCGTACTTCTCGATGGTGCTGATTCCCGGCGAACGCTGGCAGGGGGCATGATGGAACGGATCGAACAGGGACCGCTGCTGCTGGCCACCAGCGCGCGTGGACGGGTGACGGCCGGACGTATCGCCGCCGCCTGCGACGAGATCAACCCGCACCCGTGCGCCTTCTCGACCGAGGCCGAGCAGGGCTGCGACGAGGCGCTGCGCGCGAGCTATCGCGCCGGGTTGCCCTGCGTGGTGCTCGGCGAGGTCGGCGCCGTGGCGGTGACCCTGGCGCCGCTGCTCGATGCCCGTGGCGATCACGCCGGTGCGGTGGTGGTGGTCGCCGAGGACGGCTCGGCGGTGGTGCCGCTGCTCGGCGCGGCGCGTGGCGCCGACGCCCTGGCCGAGCGCATCGCCGAGGTGCTCGGGGTGCGCGCGGCGATCACCGCCGTCGAGCCGTCGCGCCCGCGTCCGGGCCGCCTCGCGGTGGTCGGGCTGGGACCGGGCGCGCACGCGCTGATGGCCCCGGCGGCGCGGCTCGAACTCGACCGGGCGCAGGACATCATCGGCTACAACACCTATGTCGAGATGGCCGGTCCCTTCCGCCCCGATCAGGTCATCCACGGCTCGGACAACCGCTGCGAGATGGATCGCGCCCGCGCCGCCTTCGCGCTGGCCGCCGAGGGGCGGCACGTGGTGGTGGTCTCTTCCGGCGATCCCGGTGTTTTCGCCATGGCCACGGCGGTGCTCGAGGCGCTCGACGAGCACGCCGAGCCGGCCTGGCACGCGGTGGAGCTGGCGGTGGTGCCGGGGATCTCGGCGGCGCAGGCCGCCGCCGCGCGCATCGGTGCGCCGCTCGGTCACGACTTCTGCATCCTCTCGCTCTCCGACAACCTCAAGCCGTGGTCGCAGATCGTCCACCGGCTGGAGCTGGCCGCCCGCGCCGATCTGGTGATCGCCTGCTACAACCCGATCTCGCGGGCGCGGCCCTGGCAGCTCGGCGAGGCGCTGGCGGTGCTGCGCGGGGTGCGTGACGCCGACACCCCGGTGGTGCTCGGTCGCGACGTCGGTCGTCCCGCCGAGCGGGTGCGGGTGACCACCCTGGGCGCGCTCGACCCGCAAGAGGTCGACATGCGCACCGTGGTGATCGTCGGCTCCTCCCAGACCCGTCACTTCAGTGCCCCCGAGGGGCGTGACTGGGTCTATACCCCGCGCTGGTATCCGCAGCCTGCCGAGCAGGACTGAACCTGCCGACGGCAGACGTCGCCGCTGCGGGCGGCGTCTGCCTCCAAGCGATCGCTTTCAGTGACCGCTCAGCGCTCGGGCGGGTGGTCGAGCTTGCGTTCGAGCCAGGCGAGCGCCTCGTCGACCCGCGCCACCGTGGGGCGTTGCGGGCGCGGCGGGCGGCGGCGCATCACCACCTCGATGCCGCGTTCGCGCGCCGCGGTGAGCTTGGCGGCGGTAGCGGTGCCGCCGCTGTTCTTGCAGACGATGGTATCGATCCGGTGGGTGTCGAGCAGGTCGCGCTCCTCCTCCAGGCCGAAGGGCCCGCGCGCGAGCAGCAGCTCGGCGTCGGCGAAGGGTGGCATGGGGTCGGGCGCGCTGACCGCGCGGATCAGGAAGTGGATGTCGTCGAGTCCGGCGAAGGGCGCAAGCTCCTGACGACCGAGCGCGAGCAGCACGCGTCGTGCGCCGCGCGCGCGCAACCGGGCGCGCGCGCCCTCCCAATCGTCGGTCTCGAACCACTGGTCGTCGGGCTGCGGCTGCCACGCCGGGCGCTCGATGCGCAGCAGCGGCACCGCGGCGGCGGCACAACCGGCGTGGGCGTTCCAGCCCATCGCCGCGGCGAAGGGGTGGGTGGCGTCGATCACCGCATCGGCCTGGACCGTCAGCAGGAAGTCGGCCAGCCCCTCGGCGCCGCCGAAGCCGCCGACCCGGGTCTCGCCGGCGGGCAGCCTGGGGTTGTCGGTGCGTCCGGCCAGCGAGTTGATCAGCCGGATCCCGGTGCGTCCCGCCAGCGCCTCGGCCAGCGCATAGCCCTCGGTGGTGCCACCGAGGATGATCACCGTTGCCCTCATCGTGCCTGTCCGCCCTGCCAGCGCTCCTCGTGGATCAGGCCGTCGAGCGCGGCGCGCTCCAGCCAGCCGGCGCTCTCCAGCTCCGGGCGTTCGTGGAAGAAGCGCACATAGCCGACGCAGAGATAGGCGATCACGTCGATGTCCTCGGGGATGGCGAGGATCTCGCGCAGCCGCCGGTGGTGGATGATGCTCACCCAGCCGACGCCGATGCCCTCGGCGCGCGCGGCGAGCCACAGGTTCTGGATGGCGCAGACGCTGCTGTAGAGATCCATCTCGGGGTTGGCGGTGCGCCCGATCACCACCGGGCCGTGACGGCTGCGGTCGCAGGTGACGCAGATCCCCAGCGGGGCCTCGAGGATGCCCTCGAGCTTGAGGCCGCGATAGGTCTCGCGCGATGCGGGATCGAACTGCTCGGCGGCCTCGGCGTGGGCCTGGGCGAAGGCGGCCTTGATCTCGGCGCGGGTGTCGCGGTCGCGCACCACCACGAAGTCCCAGGGCTGCATGAAACCGACGCTCGGCGCGTGATGGGCGGCGGCGAGCAGACGGCGCAACACCGGCTCCGGGACCGGGTCGGGGAGGAACTCGCGGCGCACGTCGCGCCGCGAGAAGATCGCCTTGTAGACCGCCTCGCGTTCGCTGTCGGTGAATGCCCATTGGTTGTGCGCCAAGGCTCTGTCCTCCTTATCGTGCTGTCGTGGTGGGAGGCCGGATGACGGTTCGATGACCGCACGGCGCGCGGATTATACCCGGGGCGGGGCGCGGGTGCGGCGATGACGCGCGCGATCCCGGCGCGCAAGGGGTATGGGTCAGTTCGGCGGCAGCCAGCAGCCAGCAGCCAGCAGCCAGCAGCCAGCAGCCAGCAGCCAGCAGCCAGCAGCCAGCAGCCAGGATATTGAACCGCAATGGCGCGAAGGGCGCGAAGGGTTTGAGCAGAGACGGCGATCCGGTAGGCCGGGCAAAGCGCAGCGTGCCCGGCGGAGCAAGGCGTCTTACGCTGTCGCTGAGCGTTCAGCGTTCAGCGTTCAGCGTTCAGCCGCCAGCAGGCGCGCTGACCAGACGGCGGTGCGGACCCGCGCCGGTCGCGATCTACGCCAACCTTACCCCCTCACTCACTTTGCGCGCTTCGCGACTTTGCGGTTCGAGCCAGCCTCCAGCGATCAGCATCCAGCCTCCAGTCGGGGAGACTGGTGTGCATGATCGGCGGTTGACGGGAAAGACAGTATCTTAGCGGTTCAAGCATCCCCGGCCGTGCGCCGAACCTTGCCAGTCATGCGCGTCGGCGCTCCCCGCTGGCGGCTGTCAGCTGGCGGCTGGAAGCTGCCCCGCGGTTCAAACATCCCGGCCGCACACCGGCCTCAGCCACCAGTCGCCAGTCACTGAGCGTCGGCGCTCTCCGCTGGGGGCTGTCAGCTGGCGGCTGGTGGCTGAAAGCTGCTCCGCGGTTCAAGCATCGCCGACCGTGCGCCGGACCCGCCGACGCCTCGCCGCGGCCTCGCGCAGCAGGGCGAGGGCGCGGTAGCCGCCGTGGACGAGCTTGCTGTAGGGGATGAGCAGGAAGAAGGCGATCACGGTGGCGAGGTGGAGCGCGAGCAGTACGCCCATCGCGGCGGTGGCACGCCAGCCGAGCAGCGCCAGACCGCTGAGTGCGACGGCGGCGAGCAGTGCGAGCAGCGCGGCGTCGGCGCCACGGCTCGCGCTGGTGCTCGGTGTCGGATCGGCGCGCAGGGTGAGCCAGGCCAGACCGAGGGTGGCGACCGTCATCGCCAGTCCGCCGAGGGTGCCGAGTACCACCGGCAGGCTCCACCAGGGGTAGGGCGCCTGCAGCCCGAGCAGATGGTGGTAGACGGTGGCGATCGTGGTCGCGGCGAGACAGCCGAGCAGCCCGAGCAGCAGGGTGTGGTGCAGCCGACGGCGCCAGTGCGAGGGGCGGTCGTCGAGGTCGTTGCAACCGGGACCGCCGCCACGCAGGTTGCGCAGGGTGACGAGGTCGGCGAGCGCGCCGCGCCAGTCGCGCCAGCCCGGTGGCGGCTCGCCGGCGCTCGTGCCCTCGCGCCACACCCGGCGCAGCGACACGGCGACGGCCAGCAGCGACCAACCGAGCGGCAGCGCCGCGAGCAGGCTCATCCAGCCCCAGGGGATCACGGCATAGAAGGCACCGGGGCCCTGGTGCGCGGCGAACAGTATCGCATGCGGCACCAGCGCGAGCACCGCGCCGAGCACCAGCACGATGGTCGCCAGCGCCACCAGCAGCGCGCTCGCCGGGGCATGGACCAGCAGCCGCGCCAGCGGGCGCGGCCAGGCGTGGCGCACATAGGCGTGGTGGCGCAGCGCGGTCAGCGCCCGGGGGACGTTGACCGCGAAGGGGTGCGGCGGCGCGTACTGGCAGGCATAGAGACAGTTGCGACAGTGGTGACAGAGGTGGGCGAGGTGTTCGAGGTCGGTGTCGGTCAGCGCCGGGCGCAGCCGCGCCGACTCGAAGACGTCGCAGAAGCCGTTGCAGTAGCCGCAGGCGTTGCAGATGGCGAGCACGCGCCGCGTCTCGGTGCGGGGATCAGCTGAGGACATGGTTCGCCGCCTCCTCGCCGGCGATGCGCCCGAACACCATGCCGATGGCGAGCGCGAGTCCGGAGACATAGCCGCGCGGGATCAGGTTGGGTTGCATCGCGACCCCGGCGGCGAACAGGTTGGTGGCGACCCCGCCGCGCGTCAGCCGCACCCGGGTGTCGGGGGCGACGGCGAGGCCCTGGTAGCCGAAGGTGATGCCCGGGCGCATCGGGTAGGCGGCGAAGGGCGGGGTGTCGAGCACCCGCGCATGGCCGCTCTTGGGCGGCTCCAGCCCCTCGGTGTGGCCGTCCTCCGGGGTCTCGCCCGGGCGCACGGCGGCGTTGTAGGCGGCGAGGGTGGCAACGAGCGCCGCCGGGTCGAGCCCGAGGCGCACGGCCAATGCCTCCGGGGTCGGGGCCGTGATCGGTGGGTAGAGCGAGGGTGGGGCGCTCTGCCACGCCGGGGTGTCGAGCACCAGATAGGCGACCTGGTCGGGACAGTCGATCAGCCGTTGGCCCCAACGGGCATAGCGGGTCGAGGCGGTATCGCCGCCCTCGTCGAGAAAGCGTCGGCAGGCGCTGTCGACGACGATCCCGGCGGGCATGCAGCGCACCCGGGTGACGATGCCGCCGTCATCGACCGGCGAGCGCCCGTCGATCGCGACCAGGTGGGCGCGTCCCGGGTCGCCGATCGGCTCGGCGCCCTGTTCGAGCAGGCGCAGCAGCGCTCGGCCCTCGGAGTAGGGGGTGCCGCGATTGAGGATGCCGTCGGCGCGCGCTCCCCAGTGCCGGGCGAGCCAGTCGCGGTTGGCGTGGGGGCCGCCGCTGCAGAGGATCAGTGCGCCGGGGGCGAGGTGCAGGGTCGCGCCGTGCGGGTCGCGCACGCCGACCCGCCCGACCCGCTCGCCGTCCAGGCCCGGGTCCTCGAGCGCGTACTGGTAGTGGATGGCGACGCCGAGCCGTTCGGCCTCGGCATAGAGCGTGTTGAGCATCGCGGTGCCGCCGCCGAGCAGGAAGGCGGTCTTGCGCGAGGGCGGCAGCACCCCGCTGGCACGCGGCTGCAGCGCCACCCCGCAGCCGTCGAGCCACGCGGGCAGGTCGGCCGAGCACTCGACCAGCACTCGGGCGAGCAATGGGTCGGCGCCGTCCTCGGTCACCCCCCGCAGGTCGTCGAGGAAGGTCGCCGCCGGATAGGGGCCGCTCGACAGCGCGTTGGCGGTGTCGTGGGCATAGCGGAAGTTGCGCGCATGACGGGTGTTGCCGCCGCGTCGGGCGCGGGGCGCCTGTTCGAGCAGGGTCACCCGGGCGCCGGCGCGGCGTGCGCTGATCGCCGCGCACAGCGCCGCGGTGCCGCCACCGGCGACGAGGACGTCCGGGGTCGGGTCGGGGGTCATCGCTGCAGGGGACGGGTGGTGGGGCAGGGCCGCTCTAGCGGGCCGGGCGCGGGTGGTTTGACAAGGGGTGACATGGGTTACAAGAATACTCGGCTTTGGCCTTGACCATACGAGAGGACCGCGCCCCATGCAACCGACCCCATCCCTGATCCGCGCACGCGTCGCATCGCGCAGGAGCCGAGCCCATGGGTAAGGTGTGGTTCGTCGGCGCCGGACCGGGCGCGCCCGACCTGATCACGGTGCGCGGTACCCGGCTGCTGGCCGAGGCCGATGCCATCCTCTATACCGGCTCGCTGGTGGCCGAGACCGCGCTGCAGTGGGCCTCGCCGGAGTGCGAGATCGCCGACTCCAAGTCGATGGACCTGGCGCAGGTCACCGAGTGGCTGCTCGATCGCGCCGCGCGGTGCCAGACGGTGGTGCGTCTGCAGACCGGCGACCCGACCCTCTACGGCGTGGTCGCCGAGCTGGCGCGCCCGCTCGACGCCGCCGGGGTCGAGGTCGGCATCGTCCCCGGGGTGTCCTCGGCGATGGCCTCGGCGGCGGCCGCCGGCGAGTGCCTGACCCTGCCCGAGGTCACCCAGACGGTGATCTTCACCCGCGTCTCCGAGCGTACCAAGATGCCCGAACGCGAGCGCTTCGCCGGGCTCGCCGCGCACGGCTGCACCCTCTGCATCTTCCTCTCGATCGAGCGCATCGAGTCGATCGCCCAGACCCTGGAGGAGGCCGGTTGGGCTGCCGATGCGCCGGTGGTGGTGGTGCACAAGGCGACCTGGCCGGGCGAGGAGCTGGTGCTGCGCGGCACCATCGCCGACATCGCCGCGCGTTGCCGCGAGGCCAAGGTCGAGCGTCAGGCGCTGATCCTGGTCAGCCCCGCGCTCGGCGCCCGCCAGCACGCCCCGCGTGCCACCTCCAAGCTCTACGACGCCAGCTTCCCGCGCCGCTTCCGCCCGGCGCGTGGCGAGGGGTAGAGGTCAGGCACTTGAGCCGCCAGCCGCCAGCCGGGCGGTTTGTCTCTGACGATCGCGGCTGGATGCGAGCGCCTACTGGAGGCTGGCGGCTGAAAGCTGGCAGCTTCTCCTCGCCCCCACGATTCAGCCACTCTCAGGTCCCGCCCATGTTGCTCGAAGAGACCGATCGTTATCAGCTCCATCGTCGGGGCCGCTATCTGTACGCCGCGCTGGCGCGGCCGCACCGGGTGCTCAGTACCTGCCGGATCAACGGCGGGCTGCGCGAGGATCTGAGCCATGTGGCCAATCACCAGGGCTGCGAGGGCGTGGCGCACGATCCGCGCGGGGCCACCGCGGTCGACGAGGGGCCGGGTGGCTATCATGTGCGCGCCTGCGAGGATGCCGGGTTGCCGCCGTCGCGCACCGCGCTGATGGCCACCGCCGCCAACATGCAGTGCGCGGTGCTCGGGCGCGCCGCCGAGGGCGATCTGGCGGTGACCGTGGCCGCCACCGCCGGGGTGCTCGGTAACGCCACCCGTGCCGGGGATCGCGCCGGTTGGGTGGAGTGCGAGGAGGGCTGTCGGGCACGCGGTGCCGCGTCCGAGACCGCGCCACCCGAGCGTGGCGCCGGTACCATCATCACCCTGGTGTTCATCAATCAGCCCTGTACGCCCGCCTGTCTGGTGCGCGCCGCGACCCTGGTGACCGAGGGCAAGAGCGCGGCGGTGCTCGATCTACGTGTGCCCAGCCTGCAATCGAGCGCGCTGGCCACGGGCACCGGCACCGATCAGCTCGCCATCGCCGCGCCGCTGGCGCGCGAGGGCGAATGGGAGCGGCAGTGGGCCGGCGGGCACAACCTGCTCGGCGAGCTGCTCGGGCACGCCACCCATCAGGCGGTGACCCGCTCGCTGCTGTTGCAAAACGGGCTCTGTCCCGAGCTGCGGCGCAACCTCTGCGGCGCGCTCGGACGTCACGGTTGCGACGAGCAGGCGCTGTGCCGCGCCGCCGAGCGCTGGTTGGCGGCGGATCTCGCCGAGGTCTTCGCCCGTAACCTGCAGGCGCTGGTGCACGACCCGCTGAGCGCGGCGGCGGCCTTCGCCCTGGCCGAGGTGCTGGATCTGGCCCGCGACGGGGTATTGCACGCCGAGGTCGCCCGCGAGGCGGTGCTCAACCAGGCCGCGCAGCTCGGCGCGGCGGTGGCGGTGTGTCCGGATGCCTTCGTGGCGCTGCGCGAGCGTCTGCTCGCCGAACCGGGGCTTGCGCCCGCCGAGCTGGCGGCACTGGCGGTGGTCGAGGGGTTTGCGCGCAAATGGAACTGACCTCTTCCGTCGCGCTGGTCCTCGGCGCCTGTCTGCTCGATGCCTTGCTCGGTGATCCGGTCTATCGTCTCCACCCGGTCCGGCTGATCGGCGCCTGGATCCAGACCTGCGAGCGCGTGCTCTTCGCGCGTGGGCTCGATGGCTATCTCGGGGGCGTGCTGCACTGGCTGCTGGTGGTCGGCGGCGCGCTCGGGGTGTGGTGGGTCGGCCATCTCGGGTTCGCTGCGCTGCACCCGGCGCTCGCCTTCGGCTGGGACCTGTTCATCGCCTACAGCCTGCTCTGTACCCGCGACCTGCTGGGGCAGGGGCTGCGGGTGCTGCGCGCGCTCGATGATCTGCCGGCGGCGCGACGGCACATGGTGATGCTGGTCGGGCGTGACACCGACCGGCTCGATCGTGCCGGGATCGTCCGCGCCACCATCGAGAGCCTGTCGGAGAATCTCACCGACGGCGTGCTCACGCCGCTGTGGGCCTTGTGTCTGTTCGGGGTGCCGGGGCTGGTGGTGGTCAAGGCGATCTCCACGCTCGATTCGATGATCGGTTACAAGAACGATCGCTATCGTCGCTTCGGCTGGGCCGGGGCGCGCTCGGATGATGTGGTGCACTGGCTGCCGGCGCGCCTCTCGGTGCCGCTGATCGCGCTCGCCGCCGCGCTGTTGCGCGGCCATCCCCGGCTGGTGTGGCCGGCGTTGCGCTATCGCACGCTGCTGCCGAGCCCGAACTCGGGCTGGAGCGAGGCGGCCTGTGCCGGGGCGCTGCGGGTGCGGTTGCTCGGTCCGGTGTGGTACGGCGGCGTGCTGATGGGCGAGGCCTACATCGGCGATCCCGACTGGCCCGCCGACCTCGACGGCGCCGACCTGCGCCGCGCGCTGCGGCTGATCCTGGTCGCCGCGCTGCTGGCGCTGGGGTTCGGGTTGATGGTGGTCGCGAGCCGATAGCGCATCAGCCGCCAGCAGCCAGCAGCCAGCCGCCAGCCGCCAGCCGCCAGCCGCCAGCGGATTGAACCGCAAAGCCGCAAGGAACGCGAAGGGGAAAGCGACCCGCTATCAGCCTCCAGCTTTCAGTCGCCAGCCTCCAGTCGGCGTCCTCACTCAGCGACCGTCGCAAACGGCAAGCCGCGTAGGATGGGCAAAGTGCAACGTGCCCATCTTCACAAGCTATCCGCCTCTTCGCCGGGCACGCTGCGCGTTGCCCGGCCTACCGCACTGGAGGCTGGCGGCTGAAAGCCGGCGGCTCGCCCCCCCCTTACTCCGGCGAGACCAGCTTGAGTCCGACGATGCCGATGACGATCAGGCCGACGAAGAAGAAGCGGGCGAGGGTGGCCGGTTCGGCGAACAGCCAGATGCCGATGGCGAAGGCGCCGACGGCGCCGATGCCGGTCCAGATTGCGTAGGCGGTGCCGATCGGGATGTCGCGCTGGGCGAGCAGCAGCAGTGCGCCACTGGCGACCATGCAGGCGGCCGCGAACAGGATCCAACCCCAGCGCATGCCCTGATCGGTCAGCCCGAGCTTGAGCCCGACCGGCCAACCCCATTCGAACATGCCGGCGATGACGAGATAGATCCAGGCCATTGTGAGGTCGTGTCTCCGTGATGCGTGGGTAGTGAAGTTAGGTGAGTGGGTGCTGAAGAGCCGCCAGCCGCCAGGGGATTGAACCGCAAAGACTCAAAGGACGCGAAGAAAGCCAAGCCGCGTGAGGACAGACAGCCACAGGCGGCTGGTGGCTGATCGCTGGAGGCTCTTGCTCTTCTCTCCTTCGCGCCCTTTAGGGTCTCAGCGGCTCAGTTGTTCTGACGCGAGCCGCGCTCGATCTCGACGCCGACGTCGATGCCCACGCCGATGGCGCCGGGCTTGTTGATGCGCAGTCGTACCCAGGGGATGCCGAACTCCTCGCGCAGCACGGCGGCGCAGCGCTCGGCCAGGGTCTCGATCAGCTCGGCGCGGTTGTCGGTGACCTCGCGGCGGATGCGGCGGGCGACGGCGTCGTAGTCGAGGGCGTCGTCGATGTGGTCGGTGGCGGCGGCGCGGGCGGCGTCGGTGGCCAGCTCCAGGTCGAGGATCAGCGGGCGCGGCTGCTCCTTCTCCCAGTCGTGGATGCCGATGACGGTGTCGACGCGCAGGCCGCGGATGAAGACGGTGTCCATGACAGGCTCCGGTGGCGGCGAAAAGCGAGAGAGGATACGCCCCCGCGCCGGTACGCGCGAGGCTTGACCTGTGGCGGCATCCCGGGTCCAATGCGCGCCATGATCACATCCATCCTGCTCATCATCGTCGCTTATCTGCTGGGCTCGCTCTCCAGCGCCATCATCGTCTGCCGTCTGATGGGGCTGCCCGATCCGCGCACCCAGGGCTCGAACAACCCCGGCGCGACCAATGTGCTGCGCTTCGGCGGCAAGAAGGCCGCCGCCATCACCCTGCTCGGCGACAGCCTCAAGGGGCTGGTGCCGATGCTCGCCGGGCACCTGCTCGGGCTCGACCCGCTGGCGCTCGCCGGGGTCGGTCTGGCGGCCTTCATCGGCCATCTCTATCCGGTGTTCTTCGGCTTCAAGGGGGGCAAGGGGGTCGCCACCGCGCTCGGCGTGCAGTTCGGCCTCTACTGGCCGATCGGGCTCTGTGTCGCCGCGGTGTGGCTGTTCGTCGCCAAGGTGCTGAAGATCTCCTCGCTCTCGGGGCTGATCTCGATGGCGCTGGCGCCGCTGTTCGTATGGCTGTTCTGGGACGAGAAGCCGCTGATCGGTATGCAGCTGATCATCACCGGGCTGCTGATCTGGCGTCACCGCAGCAACATCCGCAACCTGCTCGAAGGCACCGAGGGACGGATCAGCGCGGGCGACTGAGTCGTTCGCCGCCGCCCAGCTGTCGCGCTCACCACGAACGCGCCGCCTGCCGATGCAGGCGGCGCGTTCGTGCGTTCAGGCGGTGGTGCTGGTCGCGGCCTGTCGTGCGCCCTTGCGCCACTGTCCGGCGCCGAGCACGGCGAACAGCAGTGCGGCGACCAGCAAGGCGCCGCCGAGCAACGGACGATGTGCGATCCAGGCCAGGGCGATGACCAGGCTGCCGGTAGCCAGTGCGAGCAGCGCCGCGACCAGTCCGGTGGCGAAGCCGACCAGGCTGCCGAGCATCGGGATCAGGTCGGCGATGACCTTGAGCGGCGCGAGGATCAGCGCCAGGCCGATCCACAGCGCCACCACGCCGCCCACGCGCAGCCCCCAGGTGAGCAGGGCGTTGGCGCTGTGGGCGTGCTCGAACATGGTGATGGCGTCGATCTGCCCCGGCTCGAGCAGGGCGATGGTGCCGTGCTTGAGTCGCGCGGTGACCAGGGTGTCGCCCTGCTGGCGCCCGATCGCGCTGATCTCGCCATCGGGGTCGACCACCCGGAAGCTGACTCGCAGGTCGCCGACCTCGGGGTTCGCCGGTGTGCCCTTGTAGAAGCCGCTGCCGTCGCTGACGAAGCCCGTCGGTGCCTCCTCGGCGTCGACCGGGAGCGTCCGCGCGCCGCCGATCTGCGAGACGAACGCGGGTGCAAGGCGAAAGGCGCCGAGGGTCACCCGGTCGGCCTGCCACTGCTCGCTGGTGTAGGGCATCGTCGGGTTGTGGTGCCCCTCGGGGTGACGGAAGCCGTTGGAGTCGATCGGTTGGCTCGACCAGGTGCGCTGGTAGCTGTAGGTGGTCCGCGTGGTCTCGCCGCCGCCGAGTTCCTTGACCGTTTCCGATTCGCGCTGCTCACTCCACTGATACATCTCGACCTGGCGCTCCAGGCGGATCGCCGGGACCTCGATGGCGAAGATGGGGTCGCGCAGCCGTGCATCGGTGTGGGTCGTGCCGCTGAGATGGACGAGTTCGCCATCATTGGCCGGGTCGACCGGTGTGGCGGCGATCGAGACCACGGCCTCGGCGCCGGCATCGAGGGTGCGGGTGCGATCGATCGCGCGTCCCTCGTTCCACCACAGCAGCGAGCTGGCGACGACCACCAGGATGAGGCCGAAGAGGATGCCGGTGAGCGCGCCGCCGATGCGGCTGAACCAAGAGCGGTGGGTGGTCTCGGTGAAGCTGTCCATCGTGCTCTATATCTCCGTTTCGATGGCAGGGGTGAGCGGTGCGAGCTCTTCCATCGGCCAGCGCGCGCGGGGTTTGAACAGCAGCGGCTCGCTCGCGCCGGCGGCGAGACGCTGCCAGCCGGCATAGGCGATCATGGCGCCGTTGTCGGTGCAGAGTTCGGGGCGGGGGTAGTGCGCCTCACAGCCCTCGGCGGCGAGCGCCTCACCCATGCGTGCGCGCAGCCTGCGGTTGGCGCTGACCCCGCCGGCGAGCACCAGGCGGCGGCGCCCGGTCTCGCGCAGCGCGCGGCGACACTTGATCACCAGGGTGTCGACCACCGCCTCCTCGAAGGCGCGGGCGATGTCAGCGCGGGTCTGTGCGTCGATGCTGCCGCCGCTTTCCGCCTCGGCCTCGCGCAGGGTGTTGAGGGCGAAGGTCTTGAGGCCGCTGAAGCTGAAGTCGAGTCCGGGCCGGTCGGTCATCGGGCGGGGGAAGCGATAGCGCGTCGGATCGCCCTGCTCGGCCTCGCGCGAGAGCGCCGGTCCGCCGGGGTAGGGCAGACCGAGGATCTTGGCGGTCTTGTCGAAGGCCTCGCCGGCGGCGTCGTCGAGCGACTCGCCGAGGATGCGGTAACGTCCCACCCCGGTGACGTCGACGAGCTGGGTGTGTCCGCCCGAGACCAGCAGGGCGACGAAGGGGAAGGCGGGGGCCGAGTCCTCCAGCAGCGGTGCGAGCAGGTGCCCCTCCATGTGGTGCACGCCCACCGCCGGCACGCCGAGCGCCCAGGCGAGGCTGCGCCCGAGCGCGGCGCCGACCAGGAGCGCGCCGATCAGCCCGGGGCCGGCGGTGAAGGCCACGGCGTCGATGTCCTCGCGCGTCAGTCCGGCCTCGTCGAGCACCTCGCGGATCAGCGGCAGCGCCTTGCGGACATGATCGCGCGAGGCCAGCTCGGGCACCACGCCGCCGTACTCGGCGTGGATCGCGATCTGGCTGTAGACCGCGTGGGCGAGCAGACCATGCTCGCCGTCGTACAGGGCGACGCCGGTCTCGTCGCAGGATGTCTCGATACCTAACACACGCATGCCGCAATGGCCCTCGAACACTGGAATCGCAAACGGTTTAGTATACGCGCTCGGGCCCACAGGCCCCGGTCCCCTGGCGAGGTTTCTCGCCGGGGTGTATGTGCTTTCGTCTTTGCAATCGACTCGGGGTTCTCGTAAAATCCCCCTTCTTTGTATTGCCCAATCAACCCACTTGGAGCCATAAAGGACAATCCATGCCCAGCGTTCGCGTCAAAGAAAACGAGCCGTTCGAGGTCGCCATGCGACGTTTCAAGCGTTCCTGCGAGAAGGCAGGGGTGCTTGCTGAGGTCCGCCGTCGCGAGTTCTACGAAAAGCCCACCTCCGAGCGCAAGCGCAAGAAGGCTGCGGCCGTCAAGCGCCACCAGAAGAAGCTGCAGCGCGAGGCACGTCGCTGGGAACGCCCGTACTGAGGTTCCATCCCCGGCGTATCCCTGACCGAGGTCGACGGACCGGCGCCTGTCTCGCCCTGTCGGTTCCGTTGCGCGTCCAGAGCGAAACGATCTCGGCCTGACCCCATCCCTCAGGCTTCCTGAAAGACACATGCTCAAGCAGCAAATCCAAGCGGATATGAAGTCCGCCATGAAGGCGGGCGACAAGGACCGGCTCGCGGTGATCCGGCTGATCATGGCCGCGGTCAAGCAGCGCGAGGTCGACGAGCGCATCGAGCTCGACGACGCCCAGGTGCTGGCGGTGCTCGACAAGATGGTCAAGCAGCGTCGCGACTCGATCGATCAGTACACCCAGGCCGGTCGCGACGACCTG
Source organism: Marichromatium sp. AB32 (assembly GCF_003718675.1). Classification (NCBI taxonomy): domain Bacteria; kingdom Pseudomonadati; phylum Pseudomonadota; class Gammaproteobacteria; order Chromatiales; family Chromatiaceae; genus Marichromatium; species Marichromatium sp. AB32. The sequence continues at coordinate 102,597 of NZ_RHFJ01000004.1, read as the reverse complement.
GCCAGCGGCGAGCGCGCCGAGGTCGAGATCATCCAGACCTATCTGCCCGCGCAGCTGACCGAGGCCGAGATCGCCGCCTGTATCGACGAGGCCGTCGAGACCACCGGTGCCGCCGCGATGAGCGACATGGGCAAGGTGATGGGCGTGCTGCGCCCGAAGATCCAGGGGCGTGCTGACATGGGCGCGGTGAGCGCGCTCGTCAAGCAGCGGCTCGGGGGCTGAGTACCGGATCGTCGCGCGCCTCCGGGCGTTGGCATCCGCGCATGGCTGGCAAGATCCCTCCGGAGTTCATCGATGATCTCCTCACGCGCGTCGACATCGTCGATGTCATCGGCGCGCGGGTCCAGCTACGCAAGGCCGGAAAGGAATTCCAGGCGCGTTGTCCCTTCCACGAAGAAAAAACCCCGTCCTTCACCGTCAGTCCGGCCAAGCAGTTCTATCATTGTTTCGGCTGCGGCGCTCACGGTACCGCCATCGGGTTCCTCATGGAGCACGATGGTCTGCCGTTTCGCGAGGCCATCGACGAACTGGCCCGGCTCGCCGGTGTCGAGGTCCCGATCGAGGGCGGGGAGCAGGTGCGCGGGCCGGATCACGGCCCGTTGTTCGCCCTGCTCGACGAGGCCGACGGGTTGTTTCGCCGCCAGCTGCGCGAGCACCCGCAGGCCGCGCGGGCGATCGATTATCTCAAGTCGCGTGGGTTGAGCGGCGAGATCGCCGCCCGTTACGGTATCGGTTTCGCGCCCGGGGGTGGAGATTTCCTGCTCTCGCGTCTGGGGCGTACGCCTGAGCGCTGTCGCCAGCTCGTCGACTGCGGTCTGATCGGCGAGCAGGACGGGCGGCGCTACGATCGCTTTCGCGATCGCATCATCTTCCCGATCCGCGATCGGCGCGGTCGGGTGATCGGGTTCGGGGGGCGGATCCTCGGTGACGGCCGCCCCAAGTATCTGAACTCACCGGAGACGCCGCTCTTTCACAAGGGTCGCGAACTCTACGGACTGTTCGAGGCCCAGCGCGGTGTCCGGCGCGGGCTCGAGCGGGTGCTGGTGGTCGAGGGCTATCTCGACGTCATCGCCCTGGCGCAACACGGTATCGACTGCGCCGTGGCGACCCTGGGGACCGCGACCACCGCGGACCATCTGCAGCGCCTCTCGCGCACCGCGCCCGAGTTGGTGTTCTGCTTCGATGGCGATCGCGCCGGTCGCGACGCGGCCTGGAAGGCGTTGGAGACCACGCTGCCGCTGGCCAGCGGCAGCCAGACCCAGCGTTTCCTGTTCCTCCCCGAGGGCGAGGACCCGGACACCCTGGTGCGCAAGGAGGGCGCTGAGGGCTTCCTTGCCCGGGTCGAGCAGGCGACGCCGCTGTCGCAGTTCCTGTTCGACCAGCTCACCGCCCAGGTCGACATGACCACCATCGATGGCCGGGCGCGGCTCGCGCCGCTGGCCCGGCCATTGATCGATCGGGTGCCCGCGGGGGTCTTTCGTGACCTGCTCGAGCAGCGCCTGAGCGAGCTGGTCGGGCTGGAGCGGCGCGCGCCCTCGTCGCGACGTCGAACATCGCGGGCGCCGCGTCAGAGCGCGCTGGAGCAGCAGCGCCCGAGCCGTACCGCCTGGGCCATCGCGCTGCTGCTCAATCACCCGTCACTGATGGCGCGGGTGGACGAGCTGCCGACGGACTGGCGACGCGCCTCGAATCAAGGGGTCGGAATCCTCGTGGAGTTGCTTGAAACCATTCGGCAGCACCCAACTCTCACCAAGGCTGCGTTGATCGAGCGCTGGCGTGATCACCCGCACTTCGATTATCTGCAGCGCCTGAGCGTACATCCGTTCCTGCGGCATGTCTCCGAGGAGGGCGCGGGGCCGGAGTTCGACGGGGCGCTGGAGCGGCTCGGTGCCGAGGTCCGCAAGCGCGAATGGTTGCGCAGCCTCGACGACAAGCTGCGTGCACGGGTCGGGCGGGACCCGGATGATCCACGCACTCATCGCGATGACTCATAACTTTGTGATTTTTCGTGCTACAATCGGAAGTTTGCTCAAAAGCCGCCTTCCGCAGCATTAGTCAAGGTATCCCATGGACCAAGAACATCATCAGTCGCAGCTGAAGCAGCTGATCGCCAGGGGCAAGGAACAAGGGTTTCTGACCTATGCCGAGGTCAACGATCACCTGCCTCCCGGTATCGTCGAGGCCGAGCAGATCGAAGATATCGTGCGCATGATCAACGACATGGGGATCATGGTCCATGAAACCGCGCCCGACTCCGATGACCAGACCCTGAGCGATTCTGCGGTCTCCGACGACGAGGCTGCGGAGGCTGCGGCGGCGGCGCTGGCCTCGGTCGACAGCGAGTTCGGTCGCACCACCGATCCGGTGCGGATGTACATGCGCGAGATGGGTTCGGTCGAGCTGCTCACCCGCGAGGGCGAGCTGATCATCGCCAAGCGCATCGAGGACGGCCTCAACCAGGTGCTTGCCGCGCTGTCGGTCTATCCGCGTGCAGTCGAGCGCCTGATCGAGCTGTTCGACCAGGTCGAGCGTGAGGAGAAGCGCCTGACCGATGTCATCTCCGGCTTCAACGACGCCACCGATGACGAGCCGGCCACCCCGGTCCAGCACGGTCAGTCAGCCCAGCAGAAGGACAAGAACAACGCCGCTGCCGACGACGACGCCGATCACGATGGCGACGCCGACGATGACGACGACGACGAAGACGACACCCCGGTCGACACCGGCCCCGATCCTGAGGATGCGGCGCGCCGCGCCAAGCTGCTGCGCGAGCACTTCGCGGTGATGCGCGAGGCGCTGGAGCAGTACGGCCGCGACGACGAGCGTTCGCGCAAGGCGATGGCCGAGACCTCCGAGGTCTTCCTCCAGTTCAAGCTGGTCGCCGCGGTGTTCCAGGAGCTCGCCGAGCTGCTGCGCGGCACCATCGAGCGCATCCGCGCCCAGGAGCGCCAGATCCAGTCGCTCTGCGTGCGTCAGGCAGGCGTGCCGCGCAAGGCCTTCATCGAGGGCTTCAGCGGCAACGAGAGCAGCCCCGAGTGGCTCGACAAGCTGCTCGCCAGCGGCAAGCCCTATGCCGCGCGTCTCGAGCCCCTGGCCGCCGACGTGCGTCGCGCCCAGCGCAAGCTCCAGGACCTCGAGCGCGAGAACTTCCTCACCATCACCGAGGTGAAGGACGTCAACCGCAAGATGTCGATCGGCGAGGCCAAGGCCCGTCGCGCCAAGAAGGAGATGGTCGAGGCCAACCTGCGACTGGTGATCTCGATCGCCAAGAAGTACACCAACCGCGGGCTGCAGTTCCTCGATCTCATCCAGGAAGGCAACATCGGCCTGATGAAGGCGGTCGACAAGTTCGAATACCGTCGCGGCTACAAGTTCTCGACCTACGCCACCTGGTGGATTCGTCAGGCGATCACCCGCTCGATCGCCGACCAGGCGCGCACCATCCGTATCCCGGTGCACATGATCGAGACCATCAACAAGCTCAACCGCATCTCCCGTCAGATGATCCAGGAGATGGGCCGCGAGGCCACCCCCGAGGAGCTGGCCATCCGCATGGACATGCCCGAGGACAAGGTGCGCAAGGTGCTCAAGATCGCCAAGGAGCCGATCTCCATGGAGACCCCGATCGGTGACGACGAGGACTCGCACCTCGGCGACTTCATCGAGGACGCCGGCGTCGTCTCCCCGGTCGACTCGGCCACCTCCGAGGGGCTGCGCGAGGCCACCCAGAACATGCTCGCCAGCCTCACCTCGCGCGAGGCCAAGGTGTTGCGCATGCGCTTCGGCATCGACATGAACACCGACCACACCCTCGAAGAGGTCGGCAAGCAGTTCGACGTCACCCGCGAGCGCATCCGCCAGATCGAGGCCAAGGCCCTGCGCAAGCTGCGCCACCCGACCCGCTCGGAACGCCTGCGCAGCTTCCTCGACGCCGACTGATCGGCTATCCTTTCGACCCGCCCATCCGCGGCGGGTCAGACCCCATCGGGCCGTTAGCACAGCGGTTAGTGCAGGGGACTCATAATCCCTTGGTCGTAGGTTCGAATCCTACACGGCCCACCAACTCTGACATCCCCGGATCGACGACGAAGGCAGTCGTCTGAACCCTACACAGCAGTCAGTGACGACTTCGAGACGGCTCGACGTGAAGGTGCCAGGTGCGCGCCGAGACCGACGAGGAGGCCGACAGTGGTCATGGATGCTGTGAGGTGCGTCGATGCCGGGTCGACGACGACCTCGCTTTGCCTGCTCCAGCTCACTGGACGAGAAGACTGCACAGCGTCGCCATGGTCGAGGCCGAGTGCTACCTCGGCGAGCAAATCTGCCGCGAGTTCGGCTACGACATCACCCGCCTCGCGCACGACGCTCGTCAGCGCTGCCAAGCGGTGCACCGACACCGGGGGTGGAGAACCGCTTGCATTGGGTAGTCGATATCATTTTCAGGATGACTGCTGCGTCTGGCCCCATCATGTCCCGCCAAACTTCAACACCTTACGGATGTCGTAGCAGCGCATTCAGCCAGCACTCGGATTCTCGCCCCGGTCGCCGATCGGCCGTTGTCCAGACCTCCACAGTCTCCAGTTCCTCGGTCTCGGACACCAGTGTTGCAAGCCTATCCTCATCGAGATCGGTGAATCGTCGACCGTTGTGCTCATGCTCGCCCGTGCCGTACTTGAACGAGGCATAGAGCACACCGGCAGGTTTGAGCGATCGCGCGAGTCGGTGCAAAGCGGCAGGCAGCTCGGTCAGCGACACATGCAGCAAACTCGCACAGGCCCAGATGCCGTCGAAGGTTGCAGACCATTCGACCTCCTGGAAGCGGCGAATCTCGACATCGATCCCGCAATGGGCGGTGGCGAGGATGGCCAGGGTCGGCGAGGCATCGAAAGCGGTCACGGTATAGCCGCGTTCCAGGAAGGCGCGGGTATCACGGCCAGAGCCGCATCCGGCATCGAGCAGTCGCCCGCCCGGCGGGACATGAGCGAGAAAGCGTGCGTAGAGCGGCTCCATGTCGACGTCGTGCGTCGCGGCGAAGAAAGCGCTGGCATGGGTGTTGTAGTAATCAAGAGTCATGCGGGGATTGTGGGTGCACTACAGTTACGCGTCTACACGCCGCCCGAAATCGCCATCGCCCTTGGACTCCCAGGTCTCAGAACTCGCCCGCGATAGCATCGAAAATACCCTGCTGGATCATCGCTTTCTGGGATGTCAGGAAGGTCTTGAGCGCATCGACGGCTTTCTCGCGGCGGCTGCCAAGACCATCGACGAGACCGCCGAGCCGCTCCCCTACGCCATCGGCTGACGATGGATGCCTGTTGGGTCAGTATGCTCGCCCCCTCGTGGGGGAGGTGCCCGACACTGGAGCACTTGCCTGAGCACGACATCCCAAGCTGGGCCGAGGTCACCGTCCCCGAGCTGGCCCGCTCGCTTCAATGTCGAGACCTTGACGCTGGCCCTTCTGGATGATGGGATGATGGGGACATTGCCCCTCGTTTGGGTTTCGCCAACCTGGAAGGTGACCAGCTGGCCATGATGGAAGAGACTTGGCGCTCATCGAGCGCCTGCATCGATGCGCTGCTCAGATCGATAGGGTACGCCGAAGCATGATCGATCCGATCGGGAACAACTCGCTACCTCCTGCACCCGAACTCAACATCAGCGCGCTCTCGGCATTGTTCCGGCACACCACGAACTCTTACAAGTTCGTTTTCTTCCTCGCGCTTCTGGATCTGCTCAAGCGTCACCGCTTCGACGCCGAACGGCCTTATACATACGATGAACTCACCGTCGAGATGCTGGTGATCGCGTGGTATCCGCACACCTTCTTCAAGCTGTCGTTCGGCGCTCAGGATACGATCGCGCAGAAGCTCGATGGGCTAGAGCTGGACTTGGGTGGCGCCAATCACAGCGTTGTGGATCACAAGGCACTGCGTGCAGCCTTGGAAGCGGCTTCGCTCAAGGACGCCGGGCGGCTGATGGAGTTCGTCCCCTATCGTCTGCTGGCTCCCTTCCTTGAACCGCACTTGCAGGGCGTCGATCGCGGTGCCTGGATGGTGTTCGAGCGCGCCATGCCCGCGATCACTAATGCCCACTTCGAGACGGCACGTCCACTCTACCGCTTCGATAGCGACGACTATCAGCACTGCTCGGCCATACGCTGGCATCCAGCCTGGGTGGCCTATTTGGAGCGACACTGGTCGATCATCAAGAGCTGGGCGGCGTGGCGCTGGCTGCACTACATGCAGCGGCGCAATCCAACCACTCCGAGTCTGTCGAACAAACTCTTTCCTCCGGCCAAGCGCGAGGCGCTGACCAAGCAGACGAAGTATTGGCGCGGGATCCTGGAGCAGGAGACCGGTCCCCCGCTGACCTGCATCTATTCCGGCGAGCCGCTGACTGCCGCGAGCTTCGCCCTCGATCACTATCTGCCGTGGTCGTTCGTGGTTCACGATCAGCTCTGGAACCTGATCCCAACCCCGTCTGCGGTGAACTCGGCCAAATCCAACCGGCTCCCGAGCGTTGACTATCTGCCGGGCTTCGTGTCCTTGCAGCATCGCGGTTTGTTGATCACCCGCCAGTCGCTCGGCGAGGCGCGCTTCGGCAAGGTGGTCGAGGACTATCTGGCCGATTTGCATCTACCGTCGCTGGAAGCGCTGTTGGACTTCGATCAACTCCAGAATGCCTACGCGCGCACTCTCGGTCCTCTACTGACTCTGGCCACCAACCAGGGCTTCATTCCCGACTGGCACTACAGGTCCCTGAGTGTGGACCCCATGACTGCCCCGAGTGTGGTGGCCCTCCCGCACCCGATGCGCCTGGAAGCGGCGACCGATCAGGTCGCCGACAGTCAGGATCTCGGGCACGCGCCCCCGCCCTCAGCGCTTTGCCCATCCTGATCGACGAAACCATCCCGACCGAAGCGCTCATCAACATCGTTCCCGGATTGCACGATCTGTTCGTTCATCACTTCGGGTTTTCAGTGCTCTGAGGCTTCCCCGCCCCCCATCGCCTCCGGCTTGGCTTCCCCCCCCACTGCCACCATCCCTGTAGCTACGGTTGCATCACGCCGTTGACCGAGGGTCGCTGCGTGTCGTGTGCCTGGGCCGAGCGGGAGTCTTCATGGGGGTCAAGCGGGGGATTATGAGCGAAGACAGCAACGAAGCGGATCGTCTGGCCGCGCTCGCGCGCTACGGTCTGCTCGATACGCCGCCCGAGGAAGGGTTCGATCGGTTGACGCGGGTCGCGGCCTTTCTGTTCTCGGCGCCGATCGCGCTGATCTCGCTGGTGGATCGGGATCGACAGTGGTTCAAGTCGGCCTGCGGGCTGGCCGGGCGCGAGACCCCGCGCGAATGGGCCTTCTGCGCGCACGCCATCCGGGGCACCGAGGTGATGGTGGTGCCCGATGCCACGCGCGACCCGCGCTTTTGCGACAACCCGCTGGTGACTGGGCCGCCGCACATCCGTTTCTACGCCGGGGCGCCCCTGCTCACCGCCGACGGCTTCGCGCTCGGCACCCTGTGCGTGATCGACGCCACGCCCCGCCCGGGGATGTCCGGCGGGCATCAGTTGATCCTGCGCGATCTCGCGCGCCTGACCATGGATCTGCTGGAATTGCGTCAGGTGCGTGGCGGGATCCATTGATATCGCCCGGATGAATCTGGGACGAGCATGACAGAGGGGCAGGGGGCGATGCCTGATCGAGCTGACAGTGCGTTCACGGTCGCCGGTGGTCGTACCGGTGGACGTGTCTTGCTGCCGAGGGCGGTCGGTGTCGGTGAGGTCTTCGCCCTGCGTGGTTATCTGATCGCCAGCCTGACGATCATCGCGCTGTTGCTGAGCGCAAGCTTTCTCGTCCTCTCCGAGGGCTTGCGCGAACTCGAGGGGGCGAGCCGGGTGGTCAATCTCTCGGGGCGGCAGCGGATGCTGGTGACCCGGGTGGATGCCCTGATGACCCGGCTGCCGCTGACCGAGGAGCCGGGGCAGGTGAAACGCCTGCACGATGAACTCGCGGCCAATCTGGCCCAGCTCGAACGGGTGCATCGCGCGTTGATCGACGGCTCTGCCGAGTTGCGGCTGGCGCGCGCGGAGAGTCACGCGGTGGAGGCGATCTATCACGAGCTGCCCTATCGGCTCGATGACGCCATGGTGCGTTATCTTGCCCGGGTGCGCGAGTCGCTGGCATCCGGTCTCGGCGAGCGCGGCGGCACGGGGGGCGTGCTCCCGGAGCTGTGGGCGTTGCGCAATGAGGTGGTGCTCGGGCTCGAGGCGCTCACCAAGCAGTTCGAGCAAGAGGTGACTGATGGCGTCCGCGCGGTCCGTTGGTTCGGCGTGGCGCTGTTTCTCTCGCTGCTGCTGTGTCTGGTCGGGATCTGGCATTTCAGCTTCCGCCCGATGGCGCGCCGGATCATGCGCGAGCGCGAGCTGCTGCGCGGTATCACCGAGCACGTCGCCGAGGGCATCATCACCGTCGATGCCGAGGGTCGGGTGCGTTCGGCGAACCCGGCCGCGGCGCAGATCTTCGGGCGCGCGGCGAGCGCCATGGTCGATCACGATGTCCAGACGCTGATCCCCGGCCTGGCCCTGGACGATGTCGATCTCTCGTGCGAGATGCGGGGGCGTCGGGACGACGGCAGCGAGATCCCGCTCGAGGTCTCGCGCAGCGCCATGCACGCGGCCGGTCTGCGGCTGTCGATCTGCGTGGTGCGGGATGTCTCGGTGCGCCATGATGCCGCGCAGGCGTTGCGCATGGAGCGCGCGCGGCTGCAGACCTTCGTCCGTCATACCCCGGCGGCGGTGGCGATGTTCGATCGCGAGATGCGTTATCTGCTGTGCAGCGAGCGCTGGCGCATCGATTACGGGCTCGGTGATCGGGCGTTGCTCGGCCACTGCCATTACGACATCTTCCCCGAGATCCCGGAGCGCTGGCGCGCCATCCATCAGCGTTGTCTGAAGGGGCAGATCGAGCGTTGCGAGGAGGACCCATTCACCCGGGCCGACGGTACGGTCGATTGGGTGCGCTGGGAGATCCACCCCTGGTTCGACGGCGAGTCGGTCGGCGGGATCATCATGTTCACCGAGGTCATCACCCCGCGCAAGCTGGCCGAGGCCGCGCTCAATCTGCGCGACCGCGCGATCGAGGCGGCCAGTTGCGGCATCCTCATCACCGATGCGCGCCGCGCCGACAACCCGCTGGTCTATGTCAATCCCGAGTTCGAGCGCATCACCGGCTATCGCGCCAGCGAGGTCGTCGGTCATAACTGCCGACTGTTGCAGGCCGGCGACTCGGATCAGCCCGGTGTGGAGACGCTCCGGGAGGCGCTCGGCGGGCGGCAGCCGGTCACGGTGTTGCTGCGTAACTATCGCAAGGACGGCAGCCTGTTCTGGAACCAGATCTCGCTCGCACCGGTCTTTGACAACGACGGCGAGTTGGTCCATTTCGTCGGTATCCTCACCGACGTCACCGAGCGCATCCGTGCCGAGGAGGCGTTGCGCGAGAGTCGCGAACGCTATCGCTCACTCTATAACGACACCCCGGTGATGCTCAGCTCGATCGATGCCGAGGGTCGGCTGGTGGCGGTCAGCGATTACTGGTTGCGCAAGCTCGGTTATACCCGCGAGGCGGTCATCGGTCGTCCGGTGGTCGAGTTCCTCACCGCGGCGTCACGCCACTTCTACACCCAGCAGGCATTGCCGATGCTGGTGCGTCAGGGCAGTTGCGAGGGGGTGGCCTATACCCTCGTGCGTCGCGACGGCACGCCGCTGGAGATCGAGCTCTCGGCGATCGCCGAGGTCGACGCCGAGGGGCGGCTGGTGCGCGCCCTGGCGGTGATGAACGATGTCACCGACAAGAAACGCACCGAGGACGAGTTGCGTCAGGTGCAGAAGCTCGAGGCGATCGGTCAGCTCACCGGTGGCATCGCGCACGACTTCAACAACCTGCTGGCAGTGGTGATGGGCAATCTGCAACTGGTCGAGCGCCGGGTACGCGATAACGACCGGGTTCGCACCAACGTGCGCAACGCCCTGGAGGCGACGGCCAGGGGCGCCGAGCTGACCCGGCAGTTGCTCGCCTTCGCTCGTCGTCAGCCGCTTGCGCCCCGGCTCACCAACGTCAATACGCTGGTCTCGGGGATGACCGACCTGCTGCGGCGCACCCTCAGCTCGCAGATCGAGGTGGAGCTGCGGCTGTGCGAGCGGATCGCGCCGGTGATGGTCGACCCCGTGCAGCTCGAATCGGCCCTGCTCAACCTGGCGATCAATGCCCGCGATGCCATGCCCGAGGGCGGACGCTTGCTGATCGAGACCGACAACATCGAACTCGACGCGCGTTATGCCGCCACCCATCCCCAGCTCAATGCCGGCGAGTTCGTGATGATCGGCATGACCGACACCGGTGCCGGTATCCCCCGCGAGATCCAGGGACGCATCTTCGAACCCTTTTTCACCACCAAGCCCGCCGGTCAGGGCACCGGGCTCGGGTTGAGCATGCTCTATGGCTTCGTGCGCCAGTCGATGGGCGATCTCCAGGTCTACAGCGAGCCCGGTCAGGGGGCGACCTTCCGCATCTATCTGCCACAGGCCACCGACGACGATCAGGAGAGTGGGGCCTGGCGTGCTGGTGCCCGGCGGGCGCTCGTCCGTCATGGCCGGGGTGAGCTGATCCTGCTGGTCGAGGACGATCGCCGGGTGCGCGAGACCCATACCGCGCTGTTGGCGGAGCTCGGCTATCGGGTGATGAGCGCCGAGGATGGCGAGCAAGGCCTGGCGTTGCTGCGTGCTAACCCCGAGATCGCGCTGCTGTTCTCCGACGTCGTCATGCCCGGCGGTCTCTCCGGTCCCGAGCTGGCCGAGCAGGCGTGCGCCCTGCGTCCGACGTTGCCGGTGCTGTTGACCTCGGGGCATCCTCGCGACCATCTGGCCGGCGCACTCGGCGCGTACCCCTTCATCTCCAAGCCGTTCTCGGAGCGCAAGCTCGCCGAGGTGCTGAGCACGCTGCTCGACCCGGAGGGCGGCGCCATTGTCGAATCGGTCAATTCAGCGAAGGATGATGCTTGATGAGGCATAGCGAGCGACTTCTCGTCGTCGATGACACCCCCGGGGTGTGTGATCTCATTCGCGACGTCGCCGAGGACCTGGGCTACGAGGTCCAGGTGGTGATGTCTCGCGATGACTTCGAGACGGTGTTCACGGCGATCGATCCGACCCTGATCACCCTCGATCTGCAGTTCCCCGGTGGCGACGGGGTGGAGATCCTGCGTTATCTCGCCGACCAGGGCTGCGCGGCGCCGATCGTCGTCATCAGCGGCTTCGACACCCGCGTGGTCAGCTCGGCGATGCGCATCGGCCAGACCCACGGGCTGCGGATGCTCGGCTCGCTCAGGAAGCCGTTCTCCATCCAGGATCTCGAAAACCTGATCGCGCCCATCGGCGTGCGGACATTCAAGCCCGGCGCGGCGGATCTGCGCGAAGCGCTCGATCAAGGCGACATCCTGCCTTTCTTCCAGCCCAAGGCCTGTCTGGTGCATCCCGGTGGCCCGGCCATCTGCGAGGCCGAGGCGCTGGCGCGCTGGCAGCATCCGCAGCATGGTCTGATCGAGCCGGCGCAGTTCATCCCGCTGGCCGAATCGACCGGGATGATCCTGCCGCTGACCTGGACCATGGTCGAGCAGAGCGCTCGCCAGCTGGTGCAGTGGCGGGCCGAGGGGCTGCACCTGTCGGTCGCGGTCAATATCGCCCCGGCGGTGATCCAGGATCTCGACTATCCCGACCGCCTCGCGGCCTTGGTGGAGCGCGCCGGCGCCTCGCCCGAATGGTTCACCCTGGAGGTCACCGAGTCCGGGGCGATGCGCGACTCGGAGCGCGCCATGGACATCCTCACGCGGTTGCGGCTCAAGGGCTTCAATCTCTCCTGCGACGACTTCGGCACCGGTTACTCGTCGCTGGTGCAGCTCTATCGCATGCCCTTCTGCGAACTCAAGATCGATCGCTCCTTCGTGGTCGACTGCATCGACCAGCCAGAGGCGCGGGTGATCATCCGTGCCAGCATCGAACTCGGCCACAACCTCGGCCTGACCGTCTGCGCCGAGGGCGTGGAGACGCAGGATGTGTTCGATTATCTCCATGCCCAGGGCTGCGACTCCATCCAGGGCTATCACGTCGGCTACCCGGTGCCGGCGATCGACCTGCCCGAGCTGGTCCGCGAGGCCTCGCGCCGACTGCTCGAGATCGAGTCTTGAGTGGGACGGTGGACAGCGGGCATCGGGTCGCTTACCTTGAGTCCCTCGGACCCTTGGCGCAGCCCTCGGAGAGTCACGCGTGCACGTCAACTTTTCGGTTGCCGGAATTTTTGCGAACCACCCTCGCAGGTGCTTGTTTGGAAAGCCTTTCTGGCAACTGGCAGTCCGAACCAGAGACCCGATCTAAAGGGGATTAAGACCGAGCATTTCTGTGCTGACAGCGGAACGAAGCATTGTCCGAACCAGAGATCCGATCTAAAGGGGATTAAGACCAGCAACAGATCGCTCGGCAGCGGGCCTTTCAGGGAGTCCGAACCAGAGACCCGATCTAAAGGGGATTAAGACCCCGTTGGTGGCTGGTGGCGGGCGCATGGCCCGCCGTCCGAACCAGAGACCCGATCTAAAGGGGATTAAGACCAGTCTGCGGACGACGTCGCGGTTGTTGTCCGCGGTCCGAACCAGAGACCCGATCTAAAGGGGATTAAGACCGAGCATGGCGCAGCGCGGGCACAGGCTGTCGCGCGTCCGAACCAGAGACCCGATCTAAAGGGGATTAAGACGTGTCGCGTTTACGTCCACTATATTGCTTCATTTGTCCGAACCAGAGACCCGATCTAAAGGGGATTAAGACGCGCACCGCCTTCGGCAGTGCGGCGTCTGCCCGGGTCCGAACCAGAGACCCGATCTAAAGGGGATTAAGACGGCGGAAAGAGAAAGTCCAGTCGTTGTAGTGACTGGTCCGAACCAGAGACCCGATCTAAAGGGGATTAAGACGTCATAGTCTCCAGTTGGCAGGTTTGGCGGGAACGTCCGAACCAGAGACCCGATCTAAAGGGGATTAAGACGGTGCCGCCAGGCTAGCCCGGCGGCGGGTTGGGTTGTCCGAACCAGAGACCCGATCTAAAGGGGATTAAGACACCCCTTGCCCGCGCGGGCCGCTGGCGGCTCGGCGGTCCGAACCAGAGACCCGATCTAAAGGGGATTAAGACTGCGACGGCCTCTTCCAGCGCCGAGGCGGTCTCGTCCGAACCAGAGACCCGATCTAAAGGGGATTAAGACCGCGTTGCCTGTTCGGCTTCCGCTGCCTGATTGGTCCGAACCAGAGACCCGATCTAAAGGGGATTAAGACTTTCCTCTTTTCTCCCAGCAGGTTAGTGGGGATCGGTCCGAACCAGAGACCCGATCTAAAGGGGATTAAGACGGCGTCCATCTCACCTTTCGCGAGGTGGTCGATGGTCCGAATCAGAGACCCGATCTAAAGGGGATTAAGACACGATGCCGCCTGCGCCGTCCTGGCGGACGTCGGCGTCCGAACCAGAGACCCGATCTAAAGGGGGTTAGGACACGACCTGCTCGCGCAGTGCGCGTTGCTCGGTGGTCCAAACCAGAGGTCAGAGATGGCAGGTCTATCCGTGAACACCCCCTGCTTGTGCGCCGCCCCTGGGCGGTTTTTTTCTGTCTGGACGTGATCGAAAGGGGCCGGGAGACGGGGCCGTCTGACTGTCGGCGAGGGTGGGATGGTCAGTCGTTGGCGAGGGAAGGGGTGCGCTGACTCAGCTCCTCGACCAGCCGGTCCAGCGCCATCGCGCGTGACCCCTTGACGAGGATGCAGGTCGCTGGATCGGTGTCGGCGAGGATCCGTGCCGCCAGTGTCGGCGGTTGACTGGAATGATGCTCGACCTGGGCTGATGGTGTGGGTGCGGCGGTGGCGGCGAAGCCGGGGCCGATGAGGATGCAGCGCTCGGCGCTGGCGGCGGCGAGGGCGGCGGGCATCGGGCCGAGCCAGTGTCCCGCGACCACCCCGGCGAGATCCGCCGGGGTCCAGTGCCCCGCCCCGTGCGTGCTCAGTGCGGCTCGACCGTGCACCAGTCCCCGTCCTCCGTCCGTCGGGCGCAGTCGCCGCTCGACTCGATGCGGAACAGGTGCAGCCAGCCGTGCTCGACCAGCTCGCGCACCAGGTCGTGGCGCGCGATCACCGCGTCGATCTCGCTCTGCGGCGCCTCGATGAACACGCTCAGCCGGATCGGCTCGTGGATCCAGCGTCGGCCGTCGTGCAACGACTGCAGCGGCAGCCCCACCCGCAGATCGCCGCCGTTGCCCTCGATCACACCGATGGCGCCGCCGACGACGTTGTGCAGCACCTTGTTGCCACTGCCGAAACGGCGGTTGTCGACGCAGGAGGCGTAGTACTGGAGGTTGATCCAGGCGGCGACCACCATCGGCGCGGTCATGATCAGCTCCAGGGTCGCGAAGCCGTGATCGGCGCGCCAGTCGTAGTCGTGGAGGAAGGCGCGGCCTCCGAGGTCGAGACCCTGGGTGCGCGCGCGGGGTGCGGCGATGAAGCAGGCGTTGCCGGCCAGCCCCCACTCCGGGCGCACCTGCGACCAGTCGCGGGCGCGGTGCTCGACCCGCTTGGTCAGCGCCCGGCCCTCGCGTCCGCCGAGCCCGAGCAGTGTGGCGCGTTGCAGCCGGGTCAGCTCGCCGGCCTGATCGAGTCGGCTGCCGAGCTCGGCCAGCTCCTCGGCAGAGTCGGCGGGGAGTCGCTGGTGGTCGAACAGCCGGATGCGGTCGGTGGTGGTGTCGTGGAGCGCGGGCAGGAACCAGGTGTCCTCCGGGATCGCGATACCGCGCTCGGCGAGTCCCGCGCGGACCTCCGGGGCGTTGAGCAGCGCCGCCACCACGCGGGCGTTGGTCTCGCCGCTCTGGCCGCCGCAGGCGCCGCAGTCGAGCCCGGTGGCATGGGGGTTGTTGACGCTGCTGCTGCCGTGTCCGACCAGCAGCACCAGTCGGGCGAAGCCGGTGGTCAGCGACATGCCGCGGAGGATGCCCTCGGCGAGCGCGACGCGCTCGGCCTCGGGGATGCCGAGTGCGTGATCGGCATGAGGGTGGCCACAGGGCGCGAGGCTGGGGGCGAGGCGCGCGGCCTGCTCGGGGTCGAGCCTGGGATCGTCCGGGGCCGGGACCGGGCGGCTCCAGCCGAGGCTGTCGCCGATGAGCTTGGGCACGTAGAGCCAGAAGCCGGCGGCCTCGACGAAGGAGAAGCACGAGGCCGCGCCCATCTTGAAGGTCTTCCATGCCTTGCCAATGCCGAGCCGTCGGTGCTGGGCGGCCAGCGCCTCGGCCTGCTCCTCGGGCTCGGCCTCGTGCAGCTCGGAGCAGACCCGGTAGCGCGGTGCGAGCAGCACGGGGAGCTGCGGGCGTGGTCGATCGGCGCCGAACGGCTGGTGGGCGATGGGGGCGCCGAAGAAACCGGCGAAGCCGAGGGTCTGGACCCGGGGGCAGACGGTCTCCAGCGCGCGGCGGATCACCTCGGAGCGCACGTCGATGCAGAAGGCGGCCTGGAGCGGCGGGCGGGTGGCGGGTGCGCTGTGGCGGTGTGCGCGCAGTCGCGCGATCAGACCGCGTTGATAGGCCAGCTCCTGGGCGCACAGCAGCACCCGGTCGATGGCGTCCTCGGGGTCGGGCGCGTCGGGGTCGCCGGCGCGTCGTTCGAGGTCGGCGCAGAGCGCGTGCCAGCGGGTGGCGAGACCGGGGCTGGCCTTGTGCTCGTAGACCAGGACCTCCCAGGCCAGACGGATGGCGAGCAGCGCCTCGATGTGGTCGTCGCTGCCGCCCTCGAGTTCGGCCTCCCAGCGCAGCAGCCGGGTCCAGGCCGCCCAGCCGCCGACATCGAGCAGCGCGGCATGGAGATAGTCGGCCCAGGCCGCCTGGGGGATGCCGAGCCGTCCCAGGGCCGCGCCGATACAGGCGCGCGGCGCCTCGGGCAGGGCGCGCACCCGGGCACGGATGCCGCTCTGGCCCATCATGTCGGCGCTGTAGTCGAGTGCGGCGAAGGCGCGCCAGGCGTCGTAGAGCCGCATCCCCGACCAGGGGTGCTGCCAGGTCGCCTGACCCATGTCGAAGTAGGCCGCGCAGTGATGGCTGATGCGATCGATCACGAATTCCGACCAGTCGTCGGCGTCGAGCTCGTCGATCAGCGCGGTGATCAGCGGCACCCCGGTGCGTGGCGCGCGCTCCCGGTCGAGCGCCGCACGCAGCTGCTCGGGGGTGAGCGTGCTGGCGCAGCGTGCGGCGGCCTCGACGAGGTCCCGTTCGCCGATCTCGCCGCGCTCGAGCCGCTCGCGGAAATAGCCGCGCGGCATGTACATCCGCACCCCGGCGATGCGTCGCAGCAGATCCCCGGCGTGGTCGAAGTCGAGTGCGCGCAGCCCGTGGAAGGGGTTGACCGCGACGAAGCGGTCGAGCGGCCACACCGGTGCGATGCGCGCACAGGCCGTCTCGATCGCCTCGATCAGGTTGTGCTCGCCGGGACCGGGTGTCTCGGCATCGAGTGGCAGTTGGCCGGCCATGCGTGGCTCCGGGGTGTGCAGGTCATTGGGCTTCATCGGAGATCCCTCCATCAGGCCGTGACGGTCGCCGGACGCGGCGGCCACAGTCGGGTGATCAGCCGGGTCACCAGGATGTCGACATAGAGTCCGTTGTAGAGATGGACCTGGATCGTCTGGCGCAGCGGTCCGTGCAGCCGGGTGAACAGATGCTGGAGCAACAGCAGGCCGACGAAGACGGCGACGATCGCCAGCGCGGTGAGGGTGCCGAGCCGCGCGGCGGCGACCGGCAGTGCCACCAGATCGTCGGCGACGGCCAGCTCGAACAGTCGGTGCAGCCCGAAGTAGCCGACGCAGACCAGGGCGCCGATCAGGGTCGCGCGCGGCAGCAGCGCGGCCTCGGCGCCGAGGCGCAGCGCCTGCAGCAACAGTTGGGCGACGGCGACGGTGACGATCGCCCCGGCGACGAGCAGCGCCGGTTGGTGACCTGGATCGATGCCGAAGGCCAGCGCGGCGAGCAGCGCCATCAGCAGCGCCCCCTGGAAGGCGACCAGCCACTGCCAGGACGCGAGCGGGGCCTGCGCGAGCTGCGGCGTGGGGGCGCGGAAGCCGTCGACGCTGCTGCCCGAGGCGAGGAAGGCGTGCGCCTTGTAGAGCGAGTGGGCGACCAGGTGCAGCAGCGCCAGGCTGTAGAGTCCGAGCCCGGCCTCGAGCAGCATGAAACCCATCTGCGCCGAGGTCGACCAGGCCAGCGAGACCTTGATGCTGGTCTGGGTGAGCATCACCAGCGAGGCCACCACCAGGGTGACGAGCCCGATCAGCGCGAGGGCGTCGAGCGCCGCCCCCGAGAAGGACATGATCGGGCTCATGCGGATCACCAGGAAGGCACCGGCATTGACGATCCCGGCGTGGAGCAGCGCCGAGACCGGGGTCGGCGCCTCCATCACCTGCAACAACCAGCCGTGGAAGGGGAACTGGGCGCACTTGAGCACCGCGCTCAGCACCACCAGCCAGGCCGCCCACTGCAAGGGTGCCGACAGCGGTCCGAGATGCCCCGCCATGGCCGCGTGCAGCCCGGCGAACTCCAGGGTGTGCAACTCGGCGCCGATCAGCACCACCGCGATCAGCAGGCTGACATCACCGATGCGACTGAAGACGAACTTCTTGTGCGCGGCGAGCTGTGCGCCGGGCCGCTCCGGGTAGAACAGCAGCAGGCGGTGCAGGCTCAGGCTGGTGGCGATCCAGGCGAGCGCGAACAGCAGCAGGTTGCCGGCGACGATCAGGGTGAGGATCGCCGCCAGGGTCAGCAGCAACCACTGGTGGAAACGCCCCTCGCCGGGGTCGCCGGCCATGTAGTTGCGCGCATAGCGGGTGACCACGGCGCCGACCAGCGACACCAGACAGAGCATGATCGCGGTCACCCCGTCGAGATAGACCCCGAGCCCGAGGCCGCCGAACAGCGGTACCGGCAGCGAGAGCAGGGTGACCGACTGCGCCGGGCCGAAGCCGTGCCCGATGAGCGCGACCAGCGCCAGCGCGAAGGCCGTCCAGGCCGCCAGCCCGGAGAGCCGGGCCATCCCGGGCCCGGCCTCCCGCGCGCGCAGGCCGGGCAGCGCCCCGGCGGTCCAGAGCACGGTGGGCGCGAGCAGGGCGGCGAGGGTGGGGAGCGTGAGCGTCATACCGAATCCTCCCGACTGAGCAATCCATGGGCGATGTACTCAGGGTAGGTCGGTCATCCCTCCTTAAAAAATCGATCTTTTAGCTGATTTGTATCGATTTATTTCGATGGTTAAGCGTTTGCGCTGAGCGATCGACAGGGAAGTGAACCGCGATGACGCGAAGGGTGTGCAACGATCGTAGGGTGGGCAAAGCGCAGCGTGCCCACCGTGGGCCATCCGCCAGAAGATCGAACCGCGATGACGCGAAGGACGCGAAGGGATTTCGCAAGGTGGACAAAGGCACCGTTGTTCCAGGATGGCGTCCCGCGCCCCGCCGCCAGCTGTAGGTTGGGTTGCCGACGGCAACCCAACACCGGCGCCGTTGCCCGATGACGGCGCGCCGATGCCGGGTGACACGTCCACGGGCGTTCCCAGCTCGTCGACTGAGCGGTGCGCGGACGGGACGTCGAGCCCGGGTTGATCGCAATCTCTTCGGATCGAATCCCCCCAACCCCCTTTGACCAAAGGGGGCTTTCAAGCCCTTTGCGTCCTTCGCGTCATCGCGGTTCGATCCCCTGGCTCCTGGCTCCTGGCTCCTGGCTCCTGGCTCCTGGCTCCTGGCTCCTGGCTCCTGGCTCCTGGCTCCTGGCTCCTGGCTCCTGGCTCCTGGCTCCTGGCGGCTGGCGGCTGGCGGCTGGTGGCTGGTGGCTGGTGGCTGGTGGCTGGTGGGCACGCTGCGCTTTGCCCACCCTACAAAAAGCCTTCGCGTCCTTCGCGTCATCGCGGTTCAATCTTCTGGCGACCGATCTTGCATCGGTCGCGATCTGCGTCTAACGTCCACGGTTTGCGGCGCGCCCGGTGGTTGGCGGTCGAGGATGCAGGATTCGAGCAGGAGCTGGGCGTTCGGTGGATGGGTTGATCGTCGACCTCGAGGTGGTTCCCGCAGGCGACGAGGCGCCTGCCCGGATCTTCAAGATCGGTGCGCTGCGCCAGGGGGCCGGCGAGACGCTGGAGTTGGACACCGACGGCGGGCTCGATGCCGCGCTGCAGCGCCTCGATGACCTGGCCGAAGGGGCCGACTGCGTGCTCGGTCACAATGTCCTCGACCACGACCTGCCGCTGTTGCGCGCTGCCGCCCCCGATCTGAGGCTGTTGCGCCTGCCGGCGATCGATACCCTCAGGCTCTCGCCGCTGGCCTTCCCCCAGGACCCCTATCACCAGTTGGTCAAGGACTACAAGGCCGTTGCGGCAAGCCGTAACTCGCCGCTGGCCGACTGTCGCGCGACCGCGACCCTGTTCGATGCCGAGACCGAGGCCCTCGCCGCGCTGGGCGCGCGCCGTCCCGTGTTGCTCGACTGCTATCAGACCCTGCTCACGGAGCGCGCGGATGGCGGGCTCGGCGCCTGGTTCGCGGGCCTGACCGGGCACGCGCCACACGCGGCGGACTGGTTGGTCGGGGCGCTGCGCGGGTTGCTCGTCGACGAGACGACAGAAGCGGGTGTGCGGGTCTGTCCCGCCGCGCTGGAGACACTGCTCGCCGGGTTGGTCATCGACACCGAGCGGCGCTGGTCGCTGGCCTATGCGCTGTCCTGGCTGCTGGCGGGTGCGGGCGAGGCGGTGCTTGCGCCCTGGGTGCGCCATCAGTTCCCCGCTACCGCCGAGCTGATCGCGCGGCTGCGCGACACCCCTTGTGGCGATCCCGCCTGCGCCTATTGCGCGCAGGTCCACGACCCGAGGACTCAGCTCCGGCGCTATTTCGGCTTCGAGGATTTCCGCCGCGAGCCCGAGGGCGGCAGCCTGCAACACGATCTGGTGCTCGGTGGGATGCGCGGCGAGTCGCTGCTGGCGGTGTTGCCCACCGGCGGCGGCAAGTCGCTGTGCTACCAGCTCCCGGCGCTCAACCGCTATCAGCGCAATGGCGCGCTGACGGTGATCGTCTCGCCATTGCAGTCGTTGATGAAGGATCAGGTCGACGGGCTGCTGGCGCACAACCTGCACTGCGCGGCGACGCTCAACGGCCTGCTGACCCTGCCCGAGCGTGCCGACGTGCTCGATCGCATCCGGCGCGGCGCGGTCGGTCTCCTGCTGGTCTCGCCCGAGCAGTTTCGCAACCGCGCCTTCCGCGCCGCCATCGCCCAGCGCGATGTCGGTGCCTGGATCTTCGACGAGGCGCACTGTCTGTCGAAGTGGGGCAACGACTTCCGGCCCGACTATCTCTATGTCGCGCGTTTCATCCGCCGCTTCGGCGGCGACGATGCGCCGGTGGCGCCGATCGGTTGTTTCACCGCCACCGCCAAGCCCGATGTGCTGGAGGACATCCGTGCCCATTTCACCGAGGTGCTGGGGATCGGCTTCCGCGACCTGATCGGCACGCCCCGACGCGCCAATCTCGACTACGGGGTGCTGCCGGTCGGCGCCGCCGAGAAGCCGGTGCGCATCCATCAGCTGCTCACCGAGACCTTTCCCGAGTCCGACTCGCCCGGCGGTGCCGTGGTGTTCGCCGCCAGTCGGCGCCATGCCGAGGAGCTGGCCGAGTTCCTCAGCGGGCAGGACTGGGACTGTCGGCACTTCCACGCCGGGCTGGCGCCGAACGCCAAGAAGGACATTCAGGACGCCTTCAAGCGCGGCGCGCTGCGGGTGATCGTCGCCACCAACGCCTTCGGCATGGGGGTGGACAAGCCCGATGTGCGGCTGGTGGTGCACGCCGACATCCCCGGCTCGCTGGAGAACTATCTGCAGGAGGCCGGTCGCGCCGGGCGCGACCAGCAACCGGCGCGCTGCGTGCTGCTCTACGATCCGCAGGACATCGAGACCCAGTTCGGGCTCGCTGCCCGCACCCAGCTGAGTCTGCGCGACATCCAGCAGATCCTCCGTGCGCTGCGCCAGATCCACGGGCGGCGTGGCGATGCCGCCGAACTGGTGGTCAGCAGCGGCGAGATCCTCCAGCACGCCGCGCTCGATGCCGGGTTCGACGCCGATGCCGATCACGCCGAGATCAAGGTGGTGACCGCGCTCGCCTGGCTGGAGCGCGCCGCGTTGCTCGAACGCGACGTCAACGAGACCCGCATCTTCCCCGCGCGGCTGCACGAGCCGGATCGCGCGCGCGCCGCCGCCCGTCTCGACCGGGCGGGATTGCCGCGCCGCCAGCGCGCGATCTTCGACACCGTGCTCGACTGTCTCTACGCCGCCGCGGCCGATGCGCGGATCGACACCGACGCCCTGGCGCGGGCGACCGGGACCAGCGGTGAGGAGGTGACCGGGGTGCTGCGCCAGCTCGAACAGCTCGGGCTGGTGGACAACGACACCCAGCTCACGCTGTATCTGCGTCATGGCGTCAGTGGTGCGGCGAAGGGGCGCCTGGAGCGCTGTCTCGCGCTCGAACAGGCGCTGTTCGCGCTGTTGCCGGAGCTTGCCCCGGATGCCGACCAGGGCGAGTGGCAGGACCTCAATCTGCCCCGGCTCACCGCGCGACTGCGCGAGGAGACCGGGCAGCACGGGCTCAGCCCGCCACGGGTGCTGAGGCTGTTGCGCGGGCTCGCGCAGGATCGCGATGGCGACAGTCGCCAGCCCGGCGCCTTCGAGCTGGATGCCTTCAGCCGCGACCATCTCCGATTGCGGTTGCGCGGGCGCTGGGGCTGGAGGCGGATTCACGCCTTCGGCGAGCGCCGGCGCGCGCTCGCGGCGACCTTGTTGCGTTTCCTCATCGCGCGGGTCCCCGAGGGGGTCCGGCGCAAGGACGTCTTGGTCAGCACCACCTTCGGTGAGCTGCTCGGCTGCATCGAGGGCGATGCGGTGCTTGCTGCCACCCTGTGCCCGGAGCAGCGCCGCGCGGCCATCGAGCACGTGTTGCTCTATCTCCATCAGCAAGAGGTGCTGGCGCTCAATCACGGCATGACGGTGATGCGTCGGGCGATGACCATCGAACTCGCATCCGAGCGCACCGATGGCTACCAGCGCAAGGACCATGATCGGCTCGATGCCCATTATCGCGAGCGCCGTTTTCAGATCCATGCCATGCGCGAGTACGCCGAGCGCGCCCTCGACAGCGGCATGGACGCGGCACGGACGCTGCTGGCCGACTATTTCAGCCAGTCCCGCCAGGCCTTCCAGCGTCGCTACTTCGCCGGCAAGGCCGAGGTGTTGAAGTTGGCCACCAGCGAGGCGTCGTGGCAGGCGATCGTCGAGCCGCTCAACGCGATCCAGCGCGGTATCGTCACCGCCCACGACGATCGCAACCGGCTGGTGCTCGCCGGGCCGGGCTCGGGCAAGACCCGGGTGGTGGTGCACCGCATCGCCTATCTGCTGCGGGTGTTGCGGGTGCCGGCGGCGAGCGTCATCGCGCTCACCTTCAACCGTCACGCCGCCAACGAGATCCGCCGGCGTCTGTTCGACCTGGTCGGGCGCGATGCCTGGGGGCTGACGGTGCTGACCTATCACGCCATGGCGATGCGCCTGACCGGCACCAGCTTCGAGCGGCGCGACAGCGTCGACGAGGCCTGCCTGGGCGAGGTGCTCGACCGCGCCGCGGCGTTGCTCGAGGGCGCGGTCGAGGTCGACGGCGAGGACGATCTGCGCGAGCAGCTGCTGCGCGGTTATCGCTACATCCTGGTCGACGAATACCAGGACATCGACGACCGTCAGTACCGTCTGGTCAGTGCGCTGGCGCGGCGGCGCGCCGAGGGCGAGCAGGACGCCGGGCTGTGCATCTTGGCCGTCGGCGACGACGACCAGAACATCTATGCCTGGCGTGGTGGCAACAACCGCCACATCGAGCGCTATCGCGAGGAGTACGACGCCGAGATCGCCTATCTGGTGGAGAACTATCGCTCCAGCGGCGCCATCGTCGCCGCCGCCAACCGGCTGATCGCGACCAATCCCGACAGGCTCAAGGAGGCGCACCCGGTGCGGGTCGATGCCGCGCGCGCGCAGGCGCCGTCGGGCGGGCGCTGGGCGGGGCTCGACCCCGTGGCGGCGGGGCGGGTGTGTTGTCTGCGTCTGCCCGAGCACGACCGCGCCAGCGGTAACCAACAGGCCCAGGCCGCGCTCGGCGAGCTGCGCCGGCTGCTCGCGCTCGAGGGCGAGGGCGAGTGGCAGGGCTGTGCGGTGCTGGCGCGCAGCCATCGCTATCTGCGCCCGCTGCAGGCCTGGTGCGAGCGCGCCGGGGTGCCCTATCACCTCGCTGCCGAACAGGGGCGGGCGCTGCCGCTGACCCGCGAGCGCGGCTTCCTGCGGGTGATCGACGCGTTGCGCGCCTTGCCTCGCGAGCAGGTGCTCGATGCCGCCGCAGTACGGGCGCGGATCGCGACGCTGGGGCTCGAGCCGCGCTGGCGGCGCTTCTTCGCCGAGGCGTTGGTGGCGCTGGCCGGCGAGCTCGGCGATTGCCAGCTCGCACCGGCGACGCTGATCGACTGGCTCTACGATCATGCCCGCGAGATCCGCCAGCAACCGCGCCCCGGGCTCTTCCTCGGCACGGTGCACGCGGCCAAGGGGTTGGAGTTCCGCCATCTGGTGCTGCTCGACGGTGATTGGCGCGCGGCGCCCGAGGCGATCGATGAGATGCGCCGACTCTATTACGTCGGCATGACCCGTGCCCGCGAGACCCTGACGCTGTGCGCCATCGGCGCGGGGAACCCCTGTCTCGATGCGCTCGGCGAGGGGCTGTTCGAGCGCCAGGTGCGGCTCGCGCACGCCCCCGAGCTGGAGGTGTGTTATCAGCCGCTGGGGTTGCAGGAGATCGACCTTGGCTATCCGGGGCGCCAGCCCGCAACGGCACCGATCCATGCCGCGATCGCCGCGATCGCGCCGGGCGAGCGGTTGTTCCTCGATTCCGAGGGAGAGCGGTATCTGCTGCGCCGCGCCGACGGTCAGGTGGTCGGGCGGACCGCGCGCGCCTTCCGGCTGGGGCTGGTCGATCCGGTCTGCGAGGTCGTCGCCATCATCCGTCGCGAGGCCGAGGACAGCGAGCCGCAATTTCGCGGCAAGCTGCGTTGCACGCGCTGGGAGGTGGTGGTGCCGCGGCTGATCGGTCGGCCGCGGAGGCGGGTGGCGGCGCTGTCGGCGGGTTGATCGCGCGGGGCACCAGGGGCGGCGTCCCGCGCCGGTCGGCGTCTCAGGGCTGCGGCATCATGCCCATGCCGCCGGGGGATTGAACCGCGATGACGCGAAGAACGCGAAGGGTTTGAAAGTGTTGGGTTGCCGTTGGCAACCCTACCTACTTTGATAGCTGGAAGCTGATTCGAACCGTCATGACACGCGGGCCTGAAAGCCCCCTTTGGTCAAAAAGGGGGGGGATTCGATCCGAAGGGATTCCGAACAACCCCGCCTCGACGACCTGTCTCTCAGATCACGTCTTCGCCAGCACGCGGTGGGCACGCTGCGCTTTGCCCACCCTACGAACCCCCTTCGTGTCCTTCGCGCCATTGCGGTTCAATCCCCCGGCGGCTGGCGGCTGGCGGCTGGCGGCTGGCGGCTGGCGGCTGGCGGCTGGCGGCTGGCGGCGCTGACCTATCCGTTGCGGGTGATACGGATGCTGAAGTCGATGCGCTCGCCGCGTCGTGCCGAGGCGCGGGGCTGGAAGGGGCGGATCAGCCAGACGGTCGGGGCGGTGGCGGTGAGGGTGGCGGTGCGACCCTCGAACTCGCCGCGGAAGACCGCGGTGGCGCTGCCGTCGGCGGCGTCGTGGACGTTGAAATAGACGTTGCTGCTCGCGCTCTCCAGGGTGATCTTCAGGCGCTCGCCGGGGGTGCTGCGGATGGCGTAGGCGGGACCGGCATAGCCCTCGATGCGGCCTTCGAGGCGTAGTGGCTCGGTGTCGCTGGTCTGGACCTCGACCAGGGTCTCGTCGGGACCGAGCAGGCGGGGGATGGCGGTGTCGGTGAGGTCATCCTCGGTGGTGGGCATGCCGGTGCAGGCGACGAGGAGCGCGAGCAGTGGCAGGGTGGCAAGATGGCGGATCGGGCGCATACCGATGGTGCTCCTGGTGATCGGTTGACGGGGCTTGATGTTGACGCCCAGGCGATCTCGATCAAGTGGTCTGTTCCCCCAGGCTGTGCCGTCACGAGGTGCCGAGCGGCTCGGTGCTTGCCGGTCTGGTCGTGGCGCCGTCGGATTGTGTGACGGTGGATCAACCCAGGCGTGGCGGGGGCAGGGTGCCGACCAGGCGGAAGCGGCGATAGTCGGTGAGGATCTCGGCGTGATCGAAGGCGAGACGCTCGGGAAGCGTATCGGGATGGAACAGTTCGACGCCCTTGGCATCATCACGGGCCTCGGGCTCGCCGCTGGCGGTGGCGATATAGACCGCGCTGGCGGTATGGGCGCGCGGGTCGCGCAGTGGCGACGAGTAGACGCCGAGCAGTGCGTGCAGCTCGACCTGCAGTGCGGTCCCCTCCAGCGCCTCGCGGACCGCGGCGCGCTCGACCCGCTCGCCGGGATCGACGAAGCCACCGGGGATGGCCCAGCCGTGGGGCGGGTTGCGCCGCTCGATCAACACGATCGGACGCTCGGGTCGGTCGATCAGCTCGATGATGACGTCGACGGTGAGTAGCGGGGTGACGGGTGCGGGCATCGTTGACCTTCCTGGGTTGGGGCTATGCGCGACGCAGCCGACCGATGGCCTCGACCACGCTGAGTACCAGGGCGCCGGCGAGGATGCCGATCAGGGCGTTGATCAGTAGCGGCACCAGGGTTGCGAGCGGAGCGCCGAGCACGGGCAGCCCGGCGAGGACCTCGGCGAGATGGTGGAGCGGTTCGCCGATGATCGGCAGGCCATGGACGAGGATGCCGCCGCCGACCAGGAACATGGCGATGGTGCCGACGATCGACAGCCCCTTCATCAGCCGTGGCGCGGCACGCAGGATGGCCTTGCCGAGTCGGCGTCGCGCGCTGGCGAGTGCCCCCTCGCCGCCGCTGCGACTGAGATAGAGCCCGGCGTCGTCGAGCTTGACGATGGCCGCGACCAGCCCGTAGACCCCGATGGTCATCAGCAGCGCGATGCCGGCGAGAACCAGCACCTGGGTGAGGAAGCCGGCCTGCTCGACGGTGCCCAGGGTGATGACGATGATCTCGGCCGAGAGGATGAAGTCGGTGCGGATGGCGCCGGCGATGCGTGTGCGCTCGATGGCGGCGAGATCGGTCGCGGGGTCGGCGAGGGCCTGTTCGAGCTCGGTCTCGCGCGTCTCGCCCTTGGGGTTGCCGTGGAGACGGTGGGCGACCTTCTCGAAGCCCTCGTAGCAGAGAAACAGCCCGCCGAGCATCAGCAGCGGCATGATCGCCCAGGGGGCGAGTGCGCTGATCAGCAGCGCGGCCGGGACCAGGATCAGCTTGTTGCGCAGCGAGCCCTTGAACACCGCCCAGACCACCGGCAGTTCACGTTCGGCGCGCAGCCCGTGGACCTGTTCGGCGTTGACCGCGAGGTCGTCGCCGAGGACGCTCGCGGTCTTGCGCGCCGCGACCTTGGTCAGCAGCGAGACGTCGTCGAGCACGCTGGCGATGTCGTCGAGCAGGGCGAGCAGGCTGGTGGCCATGGTGACGGGTCTCCCGGTGGCGAACGGCCAAAGTGGCTATTTGACATGCGTCATTCGCTTGTGTCGAGAGAGCAGCGAAAATCCAATGTTAATCTGATAAAAGTCCTTGATAGAGATCACTACCACCATGTCGTCTGTCCTTCCCCCCCGTCTGCTGCGCCCGCTCTCCCTGCCGCTGCGCCTGATGCCGACGACCTTTCACAGCCGCGCGCTGGCGCGCATCCTCAATCAGGTGATGAAGGAGGCGATCGCCGATGGCGAGCTCGACTTCCTCGAGGGGCGTCAGGTCGCCATCGAGATCGCCGACATGGGCGTGCGCTATCGCCTCGGCTTCGAGAATGGCCGCATCCAGGGCTACGGCGAGCAGCGTCCGGCCGATGCCAGCATCGCCGGCGATACCCGCGAATTCATGATGCTGGCGGCGCGTCAGGAGGACGCCGACACCCTGTTCTTCCAACGCCGGCTGCGGATGTCGGGCAGCACCGAGCTCGGTCTGTATCTGAAGAACTTCCTCGACGCCTTCGAGCCGCCGGAGCGCTGGCAGCCGCTGACCCGTGCGATCGATCGCATGGCCGGGGTGCGCTTCCCCGGTCACTGAGCCGATGCCGCTTCGGTGCAGATGAAAACGCCCCGTCAGGCCAAGCCTGACGGGGCGTTTTCGTTGCGATGCCGTCCTGGCGCCGTCCCTGGCGCGTCCTCTCAGTGGTTGGGCACGATCAGCACCGGGATCGGGCTGTTGTGCAGCACCTTGCGAGCGGTCGAACCGATCGCACCCAGCCCCATCTGCGCATGGGTGCGGGTGCCGAGCACGATCAGATCGGCCTCGCGCGCCTTGGCCACCCGCAGGATCTCCTCCGAGGGCAGGCCGCTGGCCACTTCCAGCGCCTCGACGATCTCCGACTCGGCGTTGCACGAGCCGGGGACCTCGGCGCAGTACTTGGCCAGGCGCTTGTGGAGGGTGGCGAGCACCTCCTTGAGCACCTCCTGCTCGTGCTGCTTGCGGTTCATGTCGGGCAGATAGGCGCCGACCACCGTCTGGCCGGTGCTGCCCATCGGCTCGACCACGTGCAGCATGGTGATCCGCGCGCCGGTGCTCTTGGCCAGTGCCACGGCGTTGTGGAAGACCGGACGGGTGTGGGTGCCGAAGTCCGATGCGTAGAGGATGTGCTGATAGGTCGGCATCTGGTTCGTCATCATTTATAACCCTGCAATTGGTCGATGTATTCCGGCAGGAACAGCGAGATCTGCGGGATATAGGTGATCAACATCAGGAAGCCAAGGAGCAGCAGCATCCACGGCAGCACCGCCTTGATGACCCAGCCGATGCTCTCGCCGGTGATGCCGGCGGTGACGAACAGGTTGAGCCCGACCGGCGGGGTGAGCATGCCGATCTCCATGTTGACGACCATGATGATACCGAAGTGGATCGGGTCGATACCGAGCTGCATGGCGATCGGGAAGAGGATCGGCGCCATGATCAGCAGGATCGCCGAGGGCTCCATGAAGTTGCCGGCGATCAGCAGCAGGATGTTGACCACGATGAGGAACATCCACGGCTCGAGGCCCCACGCGACGATCGACTCGGCGATCTGGTGCGGGATGCGCTCGGTGGTCAGCACATGGGCGAACAGCATCGCGTTGGCGATGATGAACAGCAGCATGATCGAGACCTTGGCCGCATCCAGCACCACCTTGCGCACCTCGGGGTGGGCGAAGCTGGTGGCCAGCGCCGTGGGTACCTGCCAGGTGTTGCGCCCGAGCATGCGGAAGAAGCCCTCGCCCTGGTAGCGCCAGGGCACGGTCTTGAGCGGACCCATGTCACGGTAGCCGATGACCGCGACCAGGAAGGCATAGACCGCAGACACCGCCGCCGCCTCGGTGGGGCTGGCCACGCCGCCGTAGATCGAGCCGAGCACGATGACGATCAGCAGGATGCCGCCGGAGGCGCTGAAGGCGGCGCGGAAGATCTCGCGGAAGCCGGGCCAGGGCTGCGAGGGCAGCTTCTTGATGCGGGCGACGATATAGATGGCGATCATCAGGATCAGGCCCATCATCAACCCGGGGATGAAGCCGGCCATGAACATGCGCGCGGCCGAGACCTCGGTGGCCGCGGCATAGACCAGCATCACGATCGAGGGCGGGATGAGGATGCCGAGGGTGCCGGCATTGGTGATGACGCCCGCGGCGAACTCCTTCGGATAGCCGGACTTGACCATGCCGGCGATGACGATGGTGCCGATGGCGGCGACGGTCGCCGGCGACGAGCCGGAGACGGCGGCGAACAGCATGCAGGCGAGCACCGAGGCCATTGCCAGACCGCCACGGATGTGTCCGACCACGTCGGTGGCGAACCGGATCAGGCGTTTGGCCACGCCGCCGGTCGAGAGGAACGCCGAGGAGAGGATGAAGAAGGGGATCGCCAGCAGGGTGTAGTGCCCGGAGAGCGCCTCGAACAGCTTGAGCGCGATCGAGGCGAGCGAGTCGTTGGAGAACAGCAGGATGGTGGTGATGCTGGACAGCCCGAGCGCGATGGCGATCGGCATGCCCAGCAGCATGCAACCGAACAGCAGCAGGAACAGGGTTGCAGTGGTCATTTATCGGCCACCTCGCGCTTGAGTTCTTCGGCCAGGTGCATGCTTTCCTCTGCCTCGTTGGTCTGGTGGAAGCCGGTGGCGCGACCGGTGGCCACGGCCCACAGCAGCTCGAGCAGGCGGATCGAGAGCATGGCCAGTCCGATTAACAGGATGCTGTCGGCGATCCAGGCCTGGATGGCGATGTCCTCGAGTTCGATGCCGATCATCTTCATCTTGCCCAGATAGATCCAGGCGCCGTAGATGAACAGTCCGCAATAGGCCAGCGCGAGCAGGATGGCGAGCGCCGAGATCAGCCGCTGGACGAGCGGCGAGAACAGGCGCACGAAGGCGTCGACCCCGATATGGGCGCCGACCTTGAGGCCGTAGGAGACGCCGAACAGGACGAACCAGGCCGACAGGTGCAGGGTGGCCTCCTGGCCCCAGGAGACGCCGGTGCTGAAGCCGAAGCGCATGACGACCTCGGCGAACACCAGGAGGGTCATCGCCACCAGCAGCAGCGAAATGATGGCCTCCTCGGTCTTGTTGATGAAGCGCAAGAACATGGTCAATGACGCTCGAGTTGAATGAAGGTGGTCAGATTGAGGGTAGACACTGGCGCGCCGCTTGGCACGCAAGGTCGGGCCGTCGATGATGCGATGCGCCCCGCGGGCGGGGCCGCGGGGCGCGCTGATTGAGCCTGACGTGACGACCCGTCCTGGAGGTCAGGACAGGTCGGCGGGGCTCAGTTGCCGCGGTTCGAGGCGTAGGCGGCGTCGATCAGCTCGGCGCCGATCTCGTCCTCGAACTCCTCCCACACCGGCTTCATCGCCTGCAGCCACTGGGCGCGCTCCTCGGGCGTGAGGGTGATGATCTCGGTGCGACCGGAGTCGACGATCTTCTGGCGATAGTCGAGGTCCTTCTCGCGGGCGACCTGGTTGCCGTAGGCCACCGCCTCGTCGATCGTGGCCTTGAGTTCGGCACGGAGATCGTCGGGGAGACCGTTCCAGAACTCAGCCGAGGTCACCACCATGTAGTCGAGCAGACCGTGGTTGGACTCGGTGATGTAGGGCTGCACCTCGAAGAACTTCTTGGTGTAGGTGTTCGACCAGGGGCTCTCCTGACCGTCGATCGCGCGGGTCTGGAGCAGGGTGAAGACCTCGGAGAAGGGCTTCTTCAGCGGGGTGGCGTCGACCGCCTTGAACTGCGCCTCGAGCACCTCGGAGGACATGATGCGGAACTTCATGCCGGCGGCGTCCTCGGGCACGCGCAGCGGCTCGTTGGAGCTGAACTGCTTGAGGCCGCTGTGGAGGTAGCCGAGACCGATCAGCCCCTTCTTCTCCATCGAGCTGAGCAGCTCCTGACCGGCCTCGCTCTGCTGGAAGCGATCGACCGCGTCGAGGTCCTCGAACAGGAAGGGCAGGTCGAAGAGGGCGAGCTTCTTGGTGTAGCGACCGAACTTGGAGAGTGCGGGCGCGGCCAGCTGCACGTCGCCGAGCTGCATCGCCTCGAGCACCTTGTCATCGCCGAACAGCTGCGAGTTGGGGTAGACCTCGACAACGACGCGGTCGCCCATGCGCTCTTCAACCAGCTCCTGGAGCTTCAGCGCCATCTGGCCCTTGGGGGTGTTCTCGGCCACGACGTGCGAGAACTTGATCACGATCGGATCATCGGCGGCGCTGGCGGTGCCGGTGACGAGCGTGGATGCGGCCGTGATCGCAGCCAGGGAGAGTGCGGCTAAGGTCGGTTTCATCAGTTCCTCCGCAAGAGGCCCCGCCTTTCTGGTCGGGGTGGGTTAGCGGGCCGCCCGGTGGGCGGCGGTTTTTCACTCAAGTGCCGGTCTGTTCCAGGGCGGGCGTCCTGCTGGCGCTGTCGGCTCGGCAGGGTTCGCCCTCGGGAAGAGTAGCGCGGGTCTCGGCGCTCTTCGCGCCCATCCGTGGCGCAGACACCTCGTGCCGTTCTGTTCAGAGCGGTCGATGGTGTCCCATGTTCCTGATTGTGAAGGCCTGTTTTCCCGCTCGCCTTCCTGTCGGATTCACTCCGGGCCCCGGGGCATGGCCGTCCCCGCCGAGGCGGGAGTAGCCGTTTCGCACGAGAATGGGTGATGTCTCGCCGATCCAGTTGGATCGAGCGCCACATTAAAGCAATTCGTGGGCCAGGTTTTTTCAGCGCCGGGGCGGTGCCATTTCGGTGTTCCCTGACTTTCGAATATTACTTTTTTCTTTCAGCAGGTTGCGCTGTGTGTGCGCTGCTCGGCGGGGTGATGTCGCGGGGCGCTGTCGACGATTCCACGGCTGGCGCGTGGCGGGGCGTGGTGGAGTGGGTGGAATCCCACCCATTGCGGGGTGAGCGGCACGGCGGATATCCGCCGATCCGTGCTCAGTCCTTGTAGTCGTCCTTGTCGAGTCCGTGCTTCTGCATCTTGTCGTAGAGCGTCTTGCGGGGGATGCCGAGGGTGGTCATGGTGTCCTTGATGCTGCCCTTGTTGGCCGCCAGCGCCTGGACGATCAGACTGCGCTCGAAGCACTCGACCTGGGTCGGCAGGGTCTGCGGCAGGCCGCTGTCGGGGTCGCCGGCGAACAGGGTCTCGAGCGACCAGTCGTACTGTTCGCCGATCAGCACGTAGCGCTCGGTGAGGTTGCGCAGCTCGCGCACGTTGCCGGGCCAGTCGTGACCGAGCAGACGGCTGATCTGGTCCTGCTCGGGGAAGGGCGCGTCGCGCTGGAAGCGATCCTGGGCGACGAGCAGGAAGTGATGGAACAGCAGCGGGATGTCCTCGCGACGCTCGCGCAGCGGCGGGATGTGCAGGGTGAGCACGTTGAGCCGGTAGTAGAGATCCTCGCGGAAGTCGCCGGCGGTGGCCGCCTCGCGCAGGTCGATCTTGGTCGCCGCCACCACGCGGAAGTCGAGCGGGATGAGCTGGTTGGAGCCGAGCCGCTCGATGGTGCGCTCCTGGAGCACGCGCAGCAGCTGCACCTGGGCCGGTGCGGGCATGCTCTCGATCTCGTCGAGGAACAGGGTGCCCTCGTGAGCGTGCTCGAACTTGCCGATGCGCCGCGCCTTGGCGCCGGTGAAGGCGCCGGCCTCGTGACCGAACAGCTCGCTCTCGATCATGCTCTCGGGGACCGCGCCGCAGTTGACCGGGACGAAGTTGCGGTCGCGGCGGTTGCTGTGCTCGTGCAGCGAGCGCGCCACCAGCTCCTTGCCGGTGCCGGTCTCGCCGAGGATCAACACGTCGGCGCCGGTGTCGGCGATCTGCGAGATGGTCGCGCGCAGCCGGCGCATCGCCGGGCTGTGGCCGATGATGCGTGGACCGAGCGCGGTGTTGGCCATCAGCTCGACGCGCAGGTTGCGGTTCTCCATCACCAGGGCGCGCTTGTCGAGTGCGCGCTGCACGGTGTCGAGGAGGCGCTCGGCGGGGTAGGGCTTCTCGATGAAGTCATAGGCCCCGGCGCGCATCGCGTTGACCGCGGTGCTGATGTCGCCGTGACCGGTGATCAGGATCACCGGCAGGTCGGGGTCGATGGCCTGAGCCTGGGCGAGCAGTTCGAGTCCGTCGATCCCGGGCAGGCGGATGTCGGTGATCAGCACCCCGGGCCAGTCGCGACTGAGCAGCGGCAGGGCACGCTCGGCGCGGTCGAACACCTGGGCGGTGAGCCCGGCGAGTTCCAGGGTCTGGCGGTTGGCGGCACGGATGTGTTGCTCGTCGTCGACGAAGATGACATGTGGCGATTGACTCATTCAGGGCTCTCCGCAGCCGGCAGGCGCAGTTCGAAGCAGGCGCCCGCGCGGGCGGGCTTGGCCACCAGCGCGCCACCCATCTCGGTGGTGATGCGCGAGGAGATCGCCAGCCCCAGCCCGAGCCCGTCGCCCGCGGCCTTGGTGGTGAAGAAGGGCTCGAAGATCACCGCCAGGTCGGACTCGGGGATGCCGGGGCCGGTGTCGCGCACCCAGGTCACCACGGTGTCGCCCTCGCGGCGGGCATCGATCTCGATGCGGCGCTGTTCGGCCTCGGCGATGGCCTGACAGGCGTTGCCGAGCAGATTGACGATGACCTGCTGGAGCAGCACGTCGTTGGCGCGGACCTGCAGATGGTCGGGGATGCGCGCGATCAGCTCGCCGTGACAGCGCGCGAGCATCGGCGTGATGATCCGTGTAGCCCCCTCGATCACCGCCGCCAGTGGCAGTGGCGTCAGCTCGCCCGAGGTCTTGCGTGCGAACAGCTTGAACTGGGAGCCGATCTTGGCCATGCGCTCGGTGAGCGCGAGGATCTGACCGAGGTTGGCCGCGACCTCCTGATGACGCTCCTTGGCGAGCAGCAGCCGTCCATTATCGGCATAGGTGCGGATTGCCGCCAGTGGTTGGTTGAGTTCGTGGTTGATGCTCGCCGACATCTGCCCGAGGGTGGCGAGCTTGGCCGACTGGATCAGTGCCTGCTGGGTCTCGCGCAGCGCCTGCTCGGCGCGCAGCCGCTCGTCGACCTCGGCGCGCAGCCGCCGATTGGTGCGGGTGAGCTCCTCGGTGCGGGTGGCGACCCGGGCCTCGAGTTCGAGGTTGATGCGCTCGAGGGTGGCGCGTGCGCGCTCGGTGAGTGCGGCATGGGCGCGGCGGCTGCGCTGGCGCTGTAACAGCAGCGCGACGCCGAGCGCGGTGACCGCGAGCAGTGCGCCGGCGAGGGCGGTGAGCTTGAGGCTGTCGCGCATCACCGTGCTGGTGTTGGAGAGCACGTGGACCTGCCAGCCGGCGTTCTGCATCGCGCGCGATTGCAGCAGGTAGGGCGGTGGCTCCGGCCAGGATGCGGGCGGGCCGAGCCGGACCAGGGTGCCGTCGGCGGTGGTGTCGCGCACAGCCAGCTCGAGTGGCTCGAGGCTGGCGTCGAGATAGCGGTTGCTCGCGCGGATGCGCCGTCTGACCTCGGGGGCGAGCGGGTGCAGGGTGCGAAAGCGTTGTGCCGGTTCGGTGGAGATGAAGATCACCCCGTCGGGGTCGGTGACGAGGAAGACATGCCCGGACTTCGCCCAGCGTCGCTCGGCCTCGGTGACGTCGATCTTGACCACCACGGCGCCGAGGATCTCGTGGTTCTCGCGCACCGGGTAGGCGAAGTAGTAGCCGCGTCGCTTGGAGGTGGTGCCGAGGGCGAAGTAGCGCCCGAGCTCACCGTCCATGGCGTCGTGGAAGTAGGGGCGGAAGCTGAAGTCGCGGCCGACGAAGGGGCGCTCGGCGTTCCAGTTGCTCGCGGCGATGGTCAGTCCCGCGGCGTCCATCAGATAGGTGTCGGTGGCGTCGCTGATGCGGTTGACCGTCTCCAGATAGCGGTTGAGCGCGACGATGCTCTCGCGCCCGCCCGGGGTGCGGAGGAACTCGGTCAGGCGCGGGTTGGTGGCGAGCAGCTCGGGCAGCGGTTCGTACTTGGCCAGCAGCCCCTGGAGATGGACGACGTAGAGGTCGAGGTCGGTGCGCGCCTGCTCGGCCAGCCGCTCGACGCCGTCGTGATAGGCCCAGCGCGCCAGCCCCCAGAGCCCGGCGCAGACGAGCGCGAACAGCGCCAGCCAGGGGAGATGGCGGGCGGGGTGCGGGCGGGGGGATGGCGGCTGCTCGACGATCAAGCGTGTCTTCCGGCCCGGGGCCGGACGCGCCGTCCCGCGTGATGGCGGGCGGCGCCTCGGGCCCCGAGGCGCCGGGGTGGCGGGATCAGGCCGGTCCGGGCACGGCGACGCCGGTGCCGCCGGCATAGCCCGCGGCACCGGTCCAGTAGCCGTCGCACAGCCCCGAAGGGGCGTACTCGCGTAGCTTGGCCAGGCCTTCGCCATGGCTCATGTCACCACGCAGACAGGCGTCGAACACGGCGATGATGTCGCTGGTGTGGCGCGACTGCGGGCTGATGCGCAGCAGCTCGACGCCGAGCGCGGTGACCTCGTCGAGCGCGCCGAGCAGGGTGTGGGTGCTCGCCGACTGGGTCTGGATGCCGTTGAGGGTGAGGAAGTGATCGCCCTCCTGGGTGTCGATGGTCAGTCCGTCGGGGTAGTCGATGCAGCAGAACTGGCAGTCGTCCTTGGCGAGATCGCGGTTGTAGGCGGTGAAGCAGCGTGCCGAGTAGGCCAGCGGCAGCCGCCCGAAGGCGAACAGCTCGCACTCGACGCCCTCGGGGCGGGTTGCGATCAGTGCGCGCGCGGTGTCGCGACCGAGTTCGACCGGCAGCACCCAGCGCTTGAGTCCGTGGCGGGCGAGAAAGGCCAGGGTGCGATCGTTGTAGAGGTTGATCGAGTGACCGGCGACGAAGGGGTGACCGTCGAGATACTCCAGCGCGCCGAGATCGTTGGCCTCGACCAGGAAGCGCCGGTCGGAGCAGAGTCGCTCCAGGGTCTTGAGTTCGCCGTCGGACTCGATCAGCGCCAGGGTCGAGATCACCGGCTCCTTGCCGGCGGCGGCGACGCGCTCGGCCAGCTCCCAGTAGTCCTCGGGACGCAGCAGGCGGCGCTTGGAGCAGATGGTCTCACCGAGATAGATGGTCGCCACCGGGGTCTCGAGCATCTCGGCGTAGAAGTCCATCACCTGTTCGCGCGGCCAATGGTAGAGCAGGGGGCCGAGCGAGAGACGGGGGCGCTGGTTTGGCGTGTGCTGGGGTTGCATGGCTATCGGGTGTCAGTGGGGCTGTTGGGATGGATTGACCGGGGCGGCGATCGTCGTCACGCCCCCGGCTGTGTCCGTTCGGGTCTGGCGGCCGGGGAGCGACGCGTCGACCGGAGCGTGGTGACGCGCCGCCGATTCCCGGTGATCGCTAGTGCCACTGGCGGTGGTAGGGGCCGAGCGTGGTCTGGGTGCCCTCGGAGACCTGAGCCAGTGCCGCCCGCCAGTCGTCGCGCGGGCGGAAGTTCTGGGGGTCGCGGCGGCAGGCGTCGATCGCCTCGCGCCATACCCGGGTGACCTGGGTGACGTAGCGGGTGCTGCGCTGGCGTCCCTCGATCTTTATCGCGCTCACCCCGGAGGCGATGATATCGGGGAGGATCTCCATGGTGTTGAGGCTGGTCGGCTCCTCGATGGCATAGCGCAGCTTGCCGTTGACCTGATAGCGACCCTTGCAGATGGTCGGATAGCCGGCCGGCTCGCCGTGACCGCGGCGTTCGAGCAGCACCCCGCCGAGGCGCGTCTCCTGGCCCTCGGCGGTGTCGATCCACTCGACGTGGGAAGCCGGCGAGCAGGCGCCGAAGGTATTGGGCGACTGGCCGGTGGCATAGGAGGAGAGCAGGCAGCGGCCCTCGACCATCACGCACAGGCTGCCGAAGCCGAAGATCTCGACCGGTACGTCGCAGCGTTCGATCAGGTGTGCGACCTGGGCGAGCGAGAGCACGCGCGGCACCACCACGCGCTTGATACCGAACTGGCGGTGCATGAAGTTGATCGCCGCCGGGTTGGTCGCCGAGCCCTGCACCGAGAGGTGCAGGTTGAGCTGCGGGTGCGTGTTGGCGGCATAGTCGAGCACGCCCATGTCGGCGGCGATCATGGCGTCGACGCCGAGATCGGCGGCGCGGTCGACCGCCGCGCTCCAGCGCTCCCAGCCATTCGGTTGGGCATAGGTATTGACGGCGACCAGCACCTTGACGTTGCGATCGTGCGCGTAGCGCAGGCCGTCACGGATCTGCTTGTCGCCGAAGTTCAGGCCGGCGAAGTGACGGGCGTTGGTATCGTCGCGAAAACCGATG
Organism: Marichromatium sp. AB32; assembly: GCF_003718675.1. NCBI lineage: Bacteria > Pseudomonadati > Pseudomonadota > Gammaproteobacteria > Chromatiales > Chromatiaceae > Marichromatium > Marichromatium sp. AB32. Next base: position 65,586 of record NZ_RHFJ01000004.1, on the reverse strand, counting down.
TAGACGGCGTTGGCGCCGTTGTCGACGGCGGCCTTCAGCGCCGGCAGGTTGCCGGCGGGACAGACGAGTTCCATGGTGGATGGTCTCCAGCGAGTCAGGCGGTACTTGCAAGTTTGCGGCAGGACGAGGGCGTGATCAGGTCACCCTGTCGGGTGCCGCGCCGATACAGCTCGGCTTCGATGCCGTTGAGCACGGCCCATTTCTGGCTACACCAGTCGGGGGCGAGCAGGATATCGCGCGAGGCGGTGCCGGTGACCCGGTGGAAGGTCACCTCGGGCGGGGTGCGCTCGATGATGTCGGCGCAGGTGTCGACGTAGTCCTCCAGCGCGAGCGGCTGGTAGTGACCGCGTCGCCAGTCGACCGCCAGGCGGGTGTGGCGCACGACGTGGAGGGCGTGCAGCTTGAGTCCTTCGACACCGACGCCGAGCACGCGCTCGAGGCTCTCGATGGCGTGGTTGCGTCCCTCGCCGGGGAGACCGACGATGAGATGGGCGCAGACCGGGATGCCGCGGCGGTGTGCTGCCTGCACCGCGCGCTGGTAGTCGGCGAAGGTGTGGCCGCGGTTGACGCGCTCGAGGGTGCGATCATCGGCCGACTGCAGTCCGAGTTCGAGCCAGATCTCCTTGCCGCGGGCGCGATAGCGCGCGAGCAGGTCGAGCACCGCCTCGGGCACGCAGTCGGGGCGGGTGCCGATCGACAGCCCGATGACATCGGGGTGGACGAGTGCGCTGTCGTAGCGCTCGCGCAGCGCGTCGATCGGGTCGTAGGTATTGGTGTAGGCCTGGAAGTAGGCCATGAAGCGGCGCGCCCCGGTGCGCTTGGCGAGCACGGTGCGGCCCGACTCGATCTGCTCGGCGATCGAGGGCGGCTCCTTGGCGTTGGGGCTGAAGGAGACGTTGTTGCAGAAGGTACAGCCGCCCCGGCCCTTGGTGCCGTCGCGGTTGGGGCAGGTGAAACCCGCGTTGAGGGCGAGTTTGTGCACCCGCTGACCATAGCGGTTCAGCAGATACTGTCCAAAGGTATTGACGCGATCGCTGAGGATGCGCTGTTGAGCTTGGGGCGGGGGCATCCGACTAAAGCTAACCGTGCTCGATGAATAACCGTTTGATCCAGATCAACGAATGGGCAATCCGGGATCCGGGGCGAAGGCCGACGCGGTGGTCGGGATCTGGGGCGGAGGCTGACCCCTGACAATCTCGGGGGCATGTTCGGGCCAGCTTTGCAGTACCATTTTGTAGTAATGCAAGAAAAACCCAATTCAAGAACTGGAACTTCATGATAGCCGAATCCCAGCCCCGCATCCGCGAGATCCCCTACAACTACACCTCGTACTCCGACCGCGAGATTGTCATCCGGTTTCTCGGCGAGCCCATGTGGCGGCTGATCGAGTCGCTGCGGGGGAGTCGACGGACCGGGCGATCGGCGCGGATGCTGTTCGAGGTGTTGGGCGACATGTGGGTGGTCTCGCGCAATCCCTATCTGCAGGAGGATCTGCTCGAGAATCTCGATCGTCGTCAGCTGCTGCTGCAGGCGATGCGTCACCGGCTCGATCAGTTCGAACAGCGACTCAACGACAATCAGCGTGCTGCCGAGCTGCTGGAGGCGGCGCGCGGTGCGGTCGCCCGGCTCGAGGACTGGTTCACCCAGGAGACGGCCCATCGCGACCGCTTGCGCAAGGCGCTTGCCGGCATCACCCACCCCGACAACCTCGATTTCGGCGGGCTGGCGCGGGTCTCGCACGCCACCGATGCCACCGACTGGCGCGTCGAGCTGCCCTTCGTGGTGATCTCCCCCGACAGCGAGGCCGAGGTCGCCGCCATCGTGCGCGCCTGCATCGACTGCGGTCTGTCGCTGATCCCGCGCGGTGGCGGCACCGGCTATACCGGTTCGGCGGTGCCGCTGCATCAGCACACCGCGGTGATCAACACCGAGAAGCTCGAGTCGCTCTCGGGCGTCGAGCGAATCGAGTTGCCCGGGGTCGAGGGCCGGGTGCCGACGGTGCGCTGCGGCGCCGGCGTGGTCACCCGGCGGGTCTCGGACCTGGCCGACAGCAACGGTCTGGCCTTCGCCGTCGACCCGACCTCGCAGGACGCCTCCTGCATCGGCGGCAACATCGCGATGAACGCCGGCGGCAAGAAGGCGGTGCTGTGGGGCACCGCGCTCGACAACCTCGCCTCGTGGCGGATGGTCACCCCGGATGCGCAGTGGCTCGAGATCGAGCGGCTCGATCACAACCTCGGGCGCATCCACGATCAGGCGCTGGTGCGCTTCCGTGTCTCGCGCTACGACACCGACGGGCGCACCCCGGTCGGTGAGCCCGAGATCCTGGAGATGCCCGGCGCCTCGTTCCGCAAGGTGGGGCTGGGCAAGGACGTCACCGACAAGTTCCTCTCCGGCCTCCCGGGGGTGCAGAAGGAGGGCTGCGACGGGCTGATCACCTCGGCGCGTTTCATCCTCCACCGCATGCCCGATCACGTGCGCACCGTGTGCATGGAGTTCTTCGGCACCGATCTCGATCTCGCGGTGCCGGCGATCGTCGAGATCAAGGACTATATCGAGTCCTTGCCCGAGGTGCTGGTCGCCGGGCTCGAGCACCTCGACGAGCGCTATGTGCGCGCCGTCGACTACAGCACCAAGGCCTCGCGCCGCGAGTTGCCGAAGATGGTGTTGATCGCCGATCTGGTCAGCGACGACGAGGCCGCGCTCGATGCTGCCGCGGCACGGGTGGTGGAGCTGGTGGGGGCGCGCGACGGCGAGGGCTTCATCGCCGTCAGCCCCGAGGCGCGCAAGCGTTTCTGGCTCGATCGCGCGCGCACCGCGGCGATCTCGCGCCACACCAACGCCTTCAAGATCAACGAGGACGTGGTCATCCCGCTCGATCGGCTCTCCGATTACAGCCGGGGCATCGAGCGGATCAACATCGAGCAGTCGATCCGCAACAAGGACGCGATCATGGCCGCGGTGCTCGACTACCTCGGCAGCGGACTGGAGGAGGCGCGGCGTGCCGGCGACTACGAGGTCTCGGAGGAGGACGTCGCCATCCTCGCGGCCAAGCGCGATGCCGCGCGCGAGGTGCTGGAGACGGCACGGGCGCGCTGGCGCGCGATCCTCGAACACCTCGAGGCCCCGGCCGCCGAACATCTCGAACTGCTTCACGAGAAGGAACGCGCGCGGGTGCGTGAAGGCGACACCCTGTTGGCGATGATGCTGCGTCGCGACCTGCGTCAGTCCTATGTCCGCGAGGTCGCCGCGCAGCTCAACGAGATCTTCTCCGGCAAGGACCTGGAGCGGGTGCGCACGCGTCTGGTCGAGATCCATCGCCGGTTGCGCGATTCGCGACTGTTCGTGGCGTTGCACATGCACGCCGGCGACGGCAACGTCCACTCCAACATCCCGGTGCACTCCTCGGACTACGCCATGCTCCAGGAGGCCGACGAGGTGGTGGCACGGATCATGGCGCTCGCCTCCGGGCTCGGCGGGGTGATCTCGGGCGAGCACGGCATCGGTCTGACCAAGCTGCAATATCTCGAACCCGAGAAGCTCGAGGCCTTCGTCGCCTACAAGGAACGGGTCGACCCGGAGCAGCGCTTCAACCGCGGCAAGCTGATGCCCGGTGCCGGGCTCGAGGGCGCCTATACGCCCTCGCTGCGGCTGGTGCAGCAGGAGGCGATCATCCTCGAGGAGACCGAGCTCGGCGCCCTCAACGACGACGTCAAGAACTGTCTGCGCTGCGGCAAGTGCAAGCCCAAGTGCATGACTCACGTGCCGCGTGCCAACCTGCTCTACTCGCCGCGCAACAAGATCCTCGCCACCGGGTTGATCATCGAGGCCTTCCTCTACGAGGAACAGACCCGGCGCGGGCTGTCGTTGCGTCACTTCGACGCGATGAACGACGTCGCCGATCACTGCACCGTGTGCCACAAGTGTCTCGCCCCCTGTCCGGTGAACATCGACTTCGGTGACGTCACCATGCGGCTGCGCCGCATCCTGGTCGCGCGCAAACGCAACCGCTTCTCCCCCGGGGCCTGGGCGGCAATGCGCTTTCTCAACGTCACCGATCCGCGGGCGATCCGTCTGCTGCGCACCGCGCTGGCACGCTGGGGCTTTGCCGGGATCAATCTCGGACACCGGGTGGCGCGGTTGCTGGGGCTGACACGCGCGCCCAGGCGTCATCCGGGGATCACCACCGGCAAGCCGAAGGCGGTCGGTCAGGTGGTCGAGCTGGTGGCGCGACCGATCCGGGTGGAGCTGCCCAAGCAGACCTTCCGCCAGGTGCTCGGGCTCGAGGACAAGACCCAGATCCCGATCCTGCGTGACCCCGGGATCACGCAGGAGGAGGCCGAGGCGGTGTTCTACTTCCCCGGCTGTGGCTCGGAGCGGCTGTTCTCCGACATCGGGCTGGCGACCCTGGCGATGCTCTGGCGCGGCGGCGCCCAGACCATCCTGCCGCCGGGCTATCTGTGCTGCGGCTATCCGCAACGCGCCGCCGGGCTGGAGGCGCGCGGTCAGCGCATCACCATGGAGAACCGGGTGCTCTTCCATCGCGTGGCCAACACCCTCAACTACATGGATATCCGTACCGTGGTGGTCTCCTGCGGAACCTGCATGGATCAGCTGCTGAAGTACGAGTTCGAGCGGATCTTCCCGGGGTGCCGGCTGCTCGACATCCACGAGTGGCTGATGGAGAAGGGGATGAGCCTGCGGGGCGTCGACGGGGTCAAGTATCTCTACCACGATCCCTGCCACACCCCGATGAAGACCCACGCGCCGATCAAGGTCGCGTCGAGTCTGATCGGCGACCCGGTGACGCTCTCGGATCGTTGCTGCGGCGAGGCGGGCACCCTGGGTGCACAGCGCCCGGACATCGCCAACCAGGTGCGCTTCCGCAAGCGCGAGGAGCTCGAGGCCGGGGTGCGCGCACTCACCGGCGCCCCTCGGGTCGAGCACGGCGAGGCCAAACTGCTCACCGCCTGCCCGGCCTGTCAGCAGGGTCTGGCCAAGTATCATGACGAGACCGGTCTCGAGACCGACTACATCGTGGTCGAGATGGCGCGTCGCCTGATCGGCGAGGACTGGCAGCAGCGCTTCATCGCGCAGGCCCGCGCCGGCGGCGTCGAGCGCGTGTTGCTCTGAGTCAGCCGCCAGCCGCCAGTCAGCGGGGAGTGGTGGCTGGTCGCTGCTGAGCTGGCGGTTGGCGGTCTTTTCGCCGGACGCGCTGCGCTTTTCGCGACCTAACTGGGTTCAGAAGGCTTGTTCCCCTTTGCGCCCTTCGCGCCTTTGCGGTTCAATCCTTCTGGCCGCTGGCCGCTGGCCGCTGGCCGCTGGCCGCTGGCCGCTGGCCGCTGGCCGCGCAACCTTGAAAGCGTGTGTGTGCGACGTGTAGCATCGCGCGATACCCTGTGACGTCAGAAGCGATTGAATTTCCTCATGTCGAAGAACAATACCGGGTCGACCCTCGAGTCCAATCAGGCCGCTGGCACCCGGCTCGAGTTGCTGCTGTTCCAGCTCGAACACAAGCAGCTGTTCGGGATCAACGTCTTCAAGGTCAAGGAGGTCATTCCCTATCAGCCGCTGACGCGCCCGGCCGGCGCCCACCCGCTGGTCAAGGGCATGGCGACACTGCGCGGCATCACCATGCCGATCATCGACCTCTCGCAGGCGGTCGGTGGTCCGGAGATGGCCGAGCCGGAAAAGGGCTATATCATCATCACCGAGTACAACCGCTCGGTACATGGCTTCCTGATCCGTCGCGTCGACCGCATCGTCAACACCCAGTGGGACCAGGTGCAGCAGCTGCCCTCGCATCTGGGCAAGAACGTCTATGTGACGGCGGTGACGCTGATCCAGGAGGAGTTGGTCGAGATCCTCGATGTCGAGAAGGTGCTCGACCAGGTGGTGCACGTGAGCACCGATGTCTCCAAGGACCTGAGTGGACGGATTCATGCCGAGAATCGCCGGGTGCTGGTGGTCGATGACTCGGCGGTGGCGCGCCACCAGATCCAGCGGGCGCTCGAGCAGCTCGGTATCGAGTGCACCCTGCTCACCGACGGCAAACATGCGATCGACCTGATCCACCAGATGCAACAGGAGGGCATCGACGTTGCCGAGCACTTCAGCATGGTCGTCTCCGACATCGAGATGCCGGAGATGGACGGCTATCAGCTCACCTCGGAGATCCGCAAGGATCCGCGTCTCGCGGATCTCTATATCCTGCTGCACTCCTCGATCAGCGGGGAGTTCAACGTCGACATGGTGAAACGGACCGGGGCCAATAAGTTCATCCAGAAGTACAGCCCGGACGACCTGGCCGAGGCGGTGCTGGAGCGGTTGAAGGAGCCGCCGGCGACCAGCGCCTGAGGGTTGCCAGGGGGGGCGGGCTCGGAGCGGTGCATGAGCCGCCCCGAGCGGTAGACAGGGACGCTCGATCCATCATGAGGATCCCTTTTATCCATTGAGGAGGCGCTATGCTGGTCGATGACGAACGTCGTAAATTCCTGAGACTGAACGCCGATACCGAGGCCAACGTCAAGCGTCTGGATGGCGATGAGACGCTCTCGGTGCGCCTGACCGACCTCAGCCCGTCGGGTTGTGCGCTGGTCTGTGAGGCACCGCTCTCCCCGGGCGAGCGGCTCGAGGTCAGCATCAGCAGTCCGAGTGACCGTATTGCGCCGCTGGTCTGCAGCGGTCGTGTGGTGCGCGTCGATCGCGATGGCGAGCGCCAGGTCGTCGGGGTCGAATTCGTCTCCGACGCCGGCTGATCCCCTTACTTCACCTCCCAGGCGCGGGCCCGTCCGGTTATGGCGGGCCCGCGCTGGTTTTTGATGACGACTCTCTGATGGCGCTCGATCCCGATTGCTTGAGCCGCTTGCGGCTGACCCAGGACCCCTTCGACGAGCGCGCCGGCGAGGCCTTTCTCTACACCGACCTGCTGCTCGATCAGTTGCTCGAGTCCGCCGTCGAGCTGCTCGAGGCGCCGGGTGCGGTGCTGATGTTGACCGGCCCGGCAGGCAGTGGTCGAACGCTGCAGTTGATGCGTCTGCTCGGTCTGTTGCCGGATCGTTTCGAGCTGATCGCCTTTCGCGCGCGTCCCGGGACCTCGGTGGAGATGCTCGAGGCAACCCTCCGCGCCCAGCTTGGCGCCGATGGGCGGGTGGCGCGTTCGCTCGAGCAGTTGCTGGCGCAGCTGTTGAGCACCGGGGCCGAGCTCTGTATCGCGATCGATGATGCCCATCATCTCGGTATCGATCTGGTCCACGCCCTGATGCGGTTGCGTCATGGGTTGCTCGAGCGCACCGGTGAGCCGCCGCGTCTGGTGCTGACCGGCGACCCTGCGCTGGCGCGTTATCCACTCCAGCTCGAGTCCGACGATCCGGGGCGGATCAGCCGTCTCAGTCTGCGTCCGTTGAATCTCGAGCAGGCCCGCGCCTATCTCTGTCATCGGCTCGAGGCCGCCGGTCTGGACAATCCGCTCGGCCTGCTCGCGGATACCGATGTCGAGTCATTGCATGCCCGCAGCCAGGGCTGTCCGAAGGAACTCAATACGCTCGCCGGCGCGTGGCTGGAGGCGCGCTGTTACGATGTCGAGACGGGTCCGCGCCAGCCCGAACCCGCTCCGCCTCCCCGGCAGCTCGCGCCTGAGACCGGCGAGAAGACCCCCGAGCAACTGATCGCCGAGCGTATCCGGGCGCTGTCGGCGAGTATCGATGAACACCAGGATGCGCCGCCGGCCGGGGCGGTGGCGCGGCGCGGCGCACCGGCCGAGGCGGTGGCTGGCGCGGCGCCGTCGGGTCGATCGATCAAGGCGCTGGCGTCGCTGCTGAGACGAACCAAAGGCGATCAGCCGGCGAGCAAAGCGGTCAGGGCGGGAAAGTCCGCCGCCGTCCCGGCGACGCCGATCTGGAACCAGCGCTGGTTCGTCCCGGCGATCGCCGGTGGCGCGGCCCTGGCGATCCTGTTGCCGGTGATCTTTCAGCTGCAGGGGCAGGATCCGCGTCCAGCCCCGTCGTCGGCGCCACGTGATCGTGCCCGTTTGTTGCTGGAGTCGGCAGAGGTTGCGCCACCACCGCGCCCGCGGCTGGCTCAGCCACCCGGGGAGCTGAGCCGTCCCGCGCCCGGCGCGGTGATGCCGCCAGCCCCTGAGCCCGCCCCTCCACGTTCGTTGACGCAGCCGCCGCCCCGGGAGGAGCCGCCTGCGCCAGCTGCGCCGCCGCTCGAGCGCCCTCAGCCGGTCGCGCCGGCGCCGCCGCAACCCCGATCAGGCATCGATCTGACGGCGGATCGAGACTGGCTGGTGGCGCAGAATCCCAATCGCTACACCATTCAGCTGATCGCCGTCAGCAGTCTCGAGGCGGCGCGCGACTATGTGACGCGTCACCGTCTCGATGGCGTGCGCTTCCTGCCGATCCGCTCCCGCGATCGTGACTTCGTGGTCGTGCTCGCCGGGGCCTTTGCCAGTCGCGGCGAGGCCGAACGGGTTTATGCGGCCCTGCCCGATGCGGTACGCGCCGATCGGCCGTGGATTCGCGCGATCGGTTCGGTGCAGGGATCACTGCGATGAGGGCGCATCGATGGGGAATGGCGCTCGTGCTGCTCTGTACCGTGACGACCGGCCCGGTGATGGCGCTCGACCCCTGTCCCGGCGGACAGGCTCAAGCGGCGGGGCCGGAGGCACGGTTCTATCGCGACAGTCGAGGCGACTATCGGTTGCGTGGTCGGATCGGTCGCTCGGCGGTGACCTTTCGGCTGGCGCCCGAGGCCGACACCTTGGTGCTCGGCGAGCGTGAGGCGGCCAGGCTGGGACTCAGGTACTCACGCGGCCGCATCGTGCGCCATCAGGGGGCGGCAGGTGTGGGCCTCGGGCATGCCGTGGTGCTCGACAGCGTGCAGGTCGGTGGTCTCGTGCGCGAACGGGTCGCTGCAGTGGTCGTCACCGGCGACGGGTCTGGCGAGGTCCTGCTCGGGCAGAGCTTTCTGCGTGGGCTCAGGCGATGTCGTGATGCCGGAGCCATCGTGCTGCGCGCGCTGTATCATCGCTGATGCTGCCGGGATCGCTCGGTTGGTGGGGCAATGGCCGAATCGCGTAGCATTCTCATGGAGATCCAGGTCGCATTGTCGAGGTGATGCTGCGGCAGCGTCATGCGCTAACGGCTAGACTGAGAGACAGTCGATACCCGGTGAGTGCCGATGGAGATCCATTCCGGGGTCGGTGCGTCGCTTCGACCATCTCCCGCGCCCGTTGCCGATTCCTCCGGTGGCGCCACCCGCCAGCAAGAGACGGCATCCACCGCTGGTCGCGAGAGCGGTGAGAACGCACAGCCCCACCCCGTAGAGCAACCAGAACAGACGCCCCCGCCCGAAGAGCTGCGGCTGATCGAGCAGTTGCGCCAGCGCGACCGCGAGGTCCGCATGCACGAGCAGGCGCATGTCGCTGCGGGCGGGCGTTATGTCACTGGCGGTCCCTCCTATACCTATCAAACCGGCCCCGACGGGCGTCAGTACGCGATCGGTGGCGAGGTGCAGATCGACACCTCGGAGGAGGCCGATCCGGCGGCGACGCTGGAGAAGGCCGAGACCGTGCTGCGCGCCGCCCTGGCGCCCGCAGAACCTTCCGGCCAGGATCAGCGGGTTGCCGCACAGGCGCGCGCGATGCAGATCGAGGCCCAACGCGAGATGCGTGTCCTCGAGCAGGCGGATCAGGAGATGCGTCGAATGGAGGGCGAGGCGTCGGCTGCGCGGGCCGATGCGAATGCGCAGGATACGAACGCTGCGGGCATGCAGGAGCCGGGCGCCGAGCGTGACCGACTCGAGCGTAGGATTGCCGGATTCTTTGCGCCAGCGCGCTCGGCAGAACAGATCAACCAGTTCGCCTGAGTGTGGAGCGGTTAGCACCCGGGCGTTGGTGTCGTCTCTTGGCCGGGCTGTGTCGCCGGGGTGGCGTGTCCCGTCAGGCGGATGTGCTCCGGCGGGACACGCGCCTCGGTGTCGCGAGGCGTGGATTCAGGCGGTGACGTTGATGTTGCGCCCGACATTCTCCGGCAGCCCCCGCGTGCTCGAAGGCTCTTGCGGCGCCTGCTGAGGCGTCAGCGACTGGTCGACCTGCTGCGCGGCCTGTTGTGCCTGGGTGTCGAGTGCCTGGTTGAGCGATGCTGCACTCGTGTCGTTTGCGGTCTTGCTGCCGGCCATCGTGTTGGTTACGGTGGCGACGCCTGCCATCGATGAGATGTCCATGATCGAATCCCGTGTTCTCTGTGTGTCGATTGGCGATGCCGGGGCTTGTCGGTTTTCTGCTGCTGCGTCTTTACCTGTCCCGCATCGCGATAAACCGCGGCCGACTCCCGATCCTCTCAAGGGCGGTATCGCGGCGTCCGGCGCGAACTGGGGACGTTAAACCCCTCATCTGCGATGACTGCGGTTTACCTAAACTGTAGACCAAGGTGGCTATCCTTGACGTCGGGTGGCGCACAGTCCGGTGCGGCAATGATCTTGCCGTACCAACTATTGCTTGAGGGCGAGCCTGTGTAGACTCAAGTTCGTGGTGCCCGGGTCGTTATCGATGGGGGAGGCGATGTCAGCGTCTCCGCGCGGGATGCCGGGCTCGGCTCCCGGCGACAATGATCCTGGAGTCGAACGATGCTCGAGCAAGGTCCCCTCAGCCCCCGGTCAGGAACGCCGCCTCCTGCGACGAACCTGCCTTTGCCACAGTCTCTGCTGAGCGGCTTTCGTCCCGCCTTCTGCGACGTGCGCAGCGGCGAGGTCAGATTGTGCCGTACGATCGACGGCGAGCTGGCCGAGGCGCATACGTTTGAGCATCTGCCACAGGAGTGGGTGGCCGAGTGTGATGGCGGCGGCCGCCCGGTGCGGCTGCGCTCGGAGATTCGTGCGGGGTTCCTGCGTGGGATCGATTTCTGGCGGTTGTCGGATCTGTTGCGCCCCACGCTGGATGCTTGATCGATCGACATGCCCCGGCGGCTGTTGGCCGCCGCGATTCAGTGACGCGCCTGGGGCTAAGGGGGTGGTGATAATGGATTCAGACAGGCGGCGTCATCCACGGTTGCCGATGCAGGTCGAGGTCGATCTCTTTCGGTCCGGTCGTCCGGCTCAGCGGGTCTGGACCAATGACCTCAGTGGCGGTGGGGTGATGATCCTGATGGATGACACCGACCGCCCCGCGGTTGGCAGCTGGGTCGAGCTGCAGGTGACCGGAACCCTCGGGGCAGGTGAAACGCCGCCCCTGGTGAGGGCGCAGGTGGTACGCCATCTGCCCGATGGTCTGGCGCTCTCGTTCGATGACGACGACGATCCCGTGGACTGATCCCCGCGCTTGCTCAAGATCTCGTGCTGGCGGCCGTTGTTGTTGCTGGGACGACGATTAAGCCTGCTCCCGCAGTGTCGGGAGGTGGGCGAGAGGGGCGTGTTGAGACGGAGTCTGCACGCCGATCAAGCGCGCGATCCCCTGGAGGCCGTCTCGTTCGTGCGCGCATCGGGAGTCGATGTCATGCTTGCCGCCCGTACCACCACGCTGTTCGCCACCGAACCCTTTCCCATGCGTCCAGCGCGTCCGCTGGCGCCGCCGGCGACTGCTCCTGCCAGTCAGCAGGTGGCCACCGCCGCGCTACCGAGCCAGGGCCTCGCTGCCGAGGTCGCCAATCGTGTCAATGCCGATCAGGACTATCAGATCCTGCGCAAGTCCTTCGATCTCGAAAAGGTTGCGGTTCCCCTCGCCGAAGGCCAATCCGGGACGCTCGATGCGCGTGCGACACGGATCAAGGAGCGGGTGATGAATGCCCAGGTCCGGCTCGCCCAGGAGCAGATCCATCGTCGTCTGGCCGAGCTCGAGCTCTCCTGGCAGAGCAGTAGCAGCCTGCGTCTCGAGTTCGGTGGCGGTGGCCTGCAGAGGCTCGAGTTTGCCCAGATGCAGAGTTTCAGCCTGAGTCTGCAGGCCGGTCCAGGCGGCGTGAACGTGCGTGACCCCCTGGTGCTCGACCTCTCCGGTGAGGGTCTCCAGACCACCGGGATCGAGGGCGGGGTGAGTTTTGATCTCGACGCCGACGGTCAAGCCGAACAGGTCAGTTTCGTCACCGGCGGGACCTGGGCGCTGGCGCTCGATCGCAACGGCAATGGCCAGATCGACGATGGTCGCGAGCTGTTCGGTGATCAGAACGGTGCCGCCCACGGCTTCGGTGAGCTGGCGCGCTATGACTCCAACGGAGATGGGCAGATCAACGCCGACGATCCGGTGTTCGGCGCCTTGCGGCTGCTGCAGATCGGCCCCGACGGCACCCAGGTGCAGCGTACTCTGGCCGAGGCATCGATCCAGTCCCTGGAGACCGGCTATCAGCATACCCGCAAGGCGCTCAATGCCTATGATGTCGTGGCCCAGACCGGCCAGTTCGTGCGTGACGACGGTTCGCGCGGTGAGCTCGCCGATGTCCTGTTGGGCTATCGGGCCGAGGCGTGATCGCAATGCGGATCCCGTCCGGGACGCATGACACCGCTGATGCGTAGCGATGCTGGACGCAGGTGCGATACTGCTAGACTATGTGCGATCACCGCCTTGTCGACTGTTCAGGTAGCACTCAATGTCCCAGACGCTCGAGGTCCTCTCACTGCTCGCCGAGATGGACATCACCAAGGATCTCCCCCAGGCCGCGCGCGAGGAACTGGCCGCGCACTGTGGTTTCGGTGAGGTTCCGGCCAAGCAGCGCATCCGCCTGACCGAGTCAGGGGGGCAGCGCCTGTTCCTGGTCGACGGACACTTGGTGCGTCTGACCGACGGTTCGGGCGAACGCTTCCAGAGCTTTCGTGGCCTGAGTGATCCGATCGAGGTGTTCGATGGCGTGACCCGTGGCGAGTCGATGATCGTCACCGAGAGCCCCTGCCTGCTGCTCAAGGTGTCCTCGGCGGCACTCGAGTCGGCGCAGCAGTCGGGTCTGGAGGTCAGCGACATCGAGCTCGATGCCACCGAGGGCGAGTTCCTCGCCGAACTCTACGGCCTGATCTCCAGCAATCGACTCGAGCTGCCGGCACGGCCCGAGGTGGCGTTCAAGATCCAGGAGCTCACCAACGATCCCGAAGCCGGGATCGTCGAGTTGACCGAGGTCATCCAGAGCGACGGGACCATCGCCGGGGCCCTGCTGCATGCCACCAACAGTCCGCTGTTTCGCGCCACCAAGCAGATCCAGTCGGTGCGAGACGCAGTCTTGCGGCTGGGATTCCGCAACACCCGGATGCTCACCACCAACCTGGCGTTGCGCCAGGCCTTCAAGGCGCGTCACGTGGTCACCCGCGAGGCGATGCAGCAGGTCTGGGCCGATGGCGTGCTGTGCTCGGCCTACAGCTACCTGCTGGCCGAGACGCTCGGGCTGCTGCATCGCGAGCGGGCGCTGCTCGCCGGTCTGGTGGCCGGGATCGGTGCCGTCCCCATCATCCAGTTCATCGAGATGCGCGACCCCGACCCCAGTCCTGAACTCATCGCCTCCCTGGTCGACAAACTCAGTGGTATCACCGGCGTTCTGGTGATCAACTACTGGGGGCTGGGCGAGGATCTGGTCGCGGTGGCCGAGCACTCGCACGACTGGTCCTATGTCGCGCCCGAGCCCGATTATGCAAGCATCGCCATCGTTGCCCGCTGGGCGGCGTTACAGAGCGAGGGCAGGGAGCACCCGGAGGCGAGCGAGGTTCCCGCCTTCGCCACCCTGGGGTTGACCCCGCCCGCGCCCGGTGAGCCAATCGGCGAACTGGCCTCGAGCACCGAAACCCTGGAGTCGCTGAAGATGATGTTCGATGTCTGATCCACTCCGCAGACGCGTTCGACCCGGGGGAATCCCCGGTCGTGTTTGCGATCCCGAGCCGCGCTTCCCTGTTGCCTGGCGCTCGGGACGATATTGGAGGATTGGCGCGTGTCCGCGATGACCATCGAAGGCCTGGTAAAGAACACGGGGCGGCTGCTGGCCATCCCTCGCGTGGTTGGCGAGGTGATGAAGCTGCTCGACGACCCCGACAGCCCGCAGCGCGAGATCGCCTCACGGCTGGAGCAGGACCCTGGGCTGGTGGCGATCCTGCTGCGGCTGGCCAACAGTCCGGCGTTCGCGCCGGCGCGCACCGTCGATTCGGTCGAGCGCGCGCTGGCGCTGCTCGGGCGTGAGCATGTGCGCAGACTGGTGATCGCCGGAGCGGTGACCCAGGCATCCGACCGTCTGCCGGTCCAGAACCTGTTGCCGCTCGAGGTGTTCTGGCACCACTCGGCCTACTGCGCGGTGATCGCACGCCTGCTTGCCGAGGATCGCTCGCGGGCCCTTGCCGGCACCGTGTTCCTCGGTGGCTTGCTGCATGACCTCGGTCAGCTGGTACTGTTCTCCGAGGTGCCCGAGGAGGCGCACCGCGCCTTCCTCAGCAGTCTCGATGCCCCCAACGAGATCTCGCCGCAGGCGGCCGAGCACGGCGAGCTGGGTTTCGACCACGCCGAGCTTGGTGGTGCCCTGGCCGAACGCTGGGGGTTGCCCGAGTCGCTGTGTGCCTGTCTGCGTTATCACCATGCCCCGCTGGATGCGCCCGCCGAGCACTTCGAGGCGGTCGCCATCGTCCATCTCGCCAACACCGGGGCCCATCTCGCCGAGCTCGATTCGCGTGACTGGAACGATGCGCCACCGATCGTTCCCGAGATCTGGGATCGTGTGGGGGTGACCCCCGATCAGCTGCTTGCCAGCCTCGATGCCGCGCAGTATCAGGTTTGCGCCGTCGAGGCATTGCGCGATCCCGGCTGAGTCCCGCGCCGCTCATGCGTCGGGCTCAGGGTGTCGCGGCGACATCGAGCCCGGTGGGGGCCAGCAGTCGGTCCTCGAAGTTGGTCAGCACGCTGAACTCCACCCGACGCGAGGCGGTCGGGTCCTCGTGTCCGGTGGCGTCGAGTACCAGCCGTGACGAGGACAGCCCGACCGCGGCCACCCGATACCTGAACCACTGCTCGTGACGCAGCGCCTCGAGTCCGTAGGCGAAGCGCAGCACTGCGCGGGTGCGTTTCTGACTGAGTTCCATGTTGGCGAAATAGGCCTCAAGCGGGCTGCTCCCCGGCGCCCATTCGCTGGAGGTATGACCCTCGATGCGGATCTCGCGGATCACCGTGCTGAACGGGCGCAGGCGCGCGACATAGCGTGGCAGGAAGTCGCTGAGGATGGCCTCGAACTCCGGCTTGATCCGCGACGAGCTGCGATCGAACAGCACGTCTGGCTCGCGAAAGCGCAGCGTCAGCGTGTCGCGCTCGAGTTCGGCGTTCCACCGCGGCAGGTCGTCGACGAACTCGTCTTCCAGCGCGTGATAGATCGCCTGACGCAGCTCGGCCGCGGAGGTGCGCACCTCGGTCTCGACCTCGTGGGCGCGCTCGATCTGCACCATGTGGAGCAGGGCGAGGAAGAGGAAGATCATCATCAGCGAGGCCATCAGGTCGGAGACCACCAGCCAGTGGCTGTCGCCCTCGTGCTGCTGGCGGTGTCCGGGGAGGCGTGGTGTGAAGGCGCTCATGCCCCGGCTCCCGCGGCCAGCGCCGTGCCGCGTGCGGGGGTGCTCTGGGCGATGCGTCGCTGTGCCTCGAGCGCCGAGAGCACTGCGTTCTCGATGTTCTCGAGCATCGCCTTGAGCCGGGTGTCCATCGCCGGGAAGGCCTCCTTGGCGCGATCACGCAGCTCGGCGATGCCGCTGAGCAGGGATTCGAGCTCCATGGTCTCGCGCCTCAGCCCGGCCATGGTCGTCTCCTGGTCCTCGACATGACGCGAGATCTGCATCGCCTGACGGGTGAGCGCCTCGATCGCGGTCTGTGACTGACCGACGGCACCGACGGCGTGGTCGAGTTGATCGCCGAGCGCCTGCATGTGCTGGCGATACTGCTCCTGCCATTGCAGCAGCTTGCCGACCGAGTCGTCGAGTCGGCGGAAGTTCTCACCGAACTGCACCCCGAGCTTGTCGTTGAAGTCGCGGATGGCGCCTTCGAGGGCTTCGATGAGCTGGCGTGAGCCCATCTCGCCGAGCCGCCGGGCGAAGTCGTCGAGCTGGCCGAGCAGCTGCGCGTGATGCGTCTCCAGGGTCTGGGTCAGGTCGTGGTCGAGATGCTCCAGCCGCCGTTCGAGCGTCTGGGTGGCTGCGAGCTGGGCGCGGGCGGCCTCGGCCTGGTGTTCGCCGAGCGCCACCAATCGCTCGAGGGCGTCGAGTTCCGGCCGCTCGATCTTGGTCGCGGCGTCGGACTGCATCTGCGCCGACGGGGTATCGGTGCCGAGCAGCAGCACCAGACGCAGGATGGCGCCGAGCAGGATGCCGATGATGCTGGTGACGAAGGCGAGCTTGAGTCCGTCGAGCAGCACCGGGATGCTGTATTCGATGTCGCGCACGTCGAATTCCAGCAGCCCGATGGCGATGCCGAGGAAGGTGCCGAGGATCCCCAGCGTGGTCAGCAGGGTTGGCGCACCGTGATAGAACTCCTCGCCGCGACCACGACCGATCGCCGCCAGCGCTGCGCTGAAGAGCGCGACCAGCAGCAGGGTGAAGGCGCCGATCACCGCCATCGCATTGAGTTGGTGAAGGGCCGAGAGTACGCCGAGTGCGATTGATTCGAGCATGGTTGAGCGTCCGCCGGTTATCGGGTTCGGGGCCATTCGGCCCTGGTCTGAAACCAGATAAGCAGGAAGCGCGCCACCTATTTGGTGTCACGAAACAATGTGGCGTCTGGGCTGTGTGCGTCAATAAGATGACGATTGTCGGCGGCGCTCTGGAGCAAGGCGTCGCGATGACGACGCCCGAACTCAGTCGCCGGGCAGCTCGATGGTGGCGCTGTCGTGTGCGAAGGCCGCCTCGGCTGCCTCCAGGCGCATCACCACGATGCTGATCCGCCGGTTGATCGGCGCGCTCGGATGCTCGGGGTCGGCCGGGGCGCTTGATCCCAGTCCGACGATGCGTCCAACCTGCTCGTCCGGCATTCCGCCGGCGATCAGCGCGCGCCGGGCGGCGTTGGCACGATCGGTCGACAGCTCCCAGTTGGTATAGTCCGGGCTGGTATAGGGGCGCGCGTCGGTATGCCCGGAGATGGCGGTGGGGTTGGGCACCGTCTCGATCATGGTGCCGATCTCCTCGAGGATGGCCGCGGCGTGGGGTCGCAGTCGGGCACTACCGAGGTCGAACATCGGTCGGTTCTCGCGATCGATGATCTGGATGCGCAGCCCCTCGGGGACGACATCGATCAGGAGTTGCTCCTTGTAGGGGGCGAGCGCGGCGCTGTCGTCGAGCGCCGCCTGCAGGCTGACCCGCAGGCTCTCGAGCCGTGCGGCATCGAGCCGTTGGGCCAGGGCCTCGAGCCGGGACGGACTCCACCCCTCGGGCGAGGGTGCGAAACCGCCCTCGAAGTCGATGATCGAGGGGGCGTTGCCGCTGCCCTCACCGGCCGGGACGGTAAGCACCGGGCTGCCGGCCTCGAACAGCGCCGGGTCCTGGAAATAGCCGGCGATCGCCGCGCGTTGCTGATCGTCGGTGGCGTTGAGGATCCACAGGAGCAGGAAGAAGGCCATCATCGCGGTGGCGAAGTCGGCGTAGGCGATCTTCCAGGCGCCGCCGTGACTGCCGCCCTTGCGGATGACCCGGCGGATGACGATCGGCTGTTTCTTCGGTTCGAGCGACATCCCGGCTACCTCGCCCGTCCGCCGTGCAGATGGCGCTCGAGCTCGGTGAAGCTCGGGCGCAGCGGGGCGTGCATCGTCTTGCGGCCGAACTCGACGGCGATCTGCGGGCCGTAGCCCTGGACGTTGGCGAGGATGCAGGCCTTGATGCAGGTGAGGAACTGCTGCTCCTCCTCGGCGCGATGCTCCATCGCGGTGGCGATCGGGCCGATGAGGCCGTAGGCGATCAGCACCCCGAGGAAGGTCCCGACGAGCGCTGCGGCGACCAGGGCGCCGATCTCGTCGAGCGCGCCGCCGAGCGCGCTCATGGTCTTCACGATGCCGAGGACTGCGGCGACGATGCCGAAGGCGGGCAGGGCATCGGCGCTGCGCTGCACCGCGTGGGCCGCTGCGGTGCGCGACTCGTGATGGGCGTTGAGCTCGACATCCATCAGCGCGTCGAGCTCGAAGGGGTTCATGCCGCCGCTGACCACCAGACGCATGTAGTCGGAGATGAACTCGAGCGCGTGCGGGTGCTGCAGCAGTCGGGGATGGGCGCGGAACAGCGCGCTGTTGCGTGGTTCCTCGATATCGGCCTCGACCCCCATCAGTCCGTCCTTGCGAATCTTGCCGAAGAGCTTGAACATCAGCGCCAGCAGATCGAGATAGTCAGCGCGGGTGTAGCACGGTCCACGCAGCAGCTCTGGCAGGGTGGCGAGGGTCTCGCGGATGATCGCGCCGGGGTTGGCGATGACGAAGGCGCCGAGCGCGGCGCCGCAGATGATGATGATCTCGTAGGGTTGCCAGATCGCCAGCAGGTTGCCGCCGTGGGCGGCGAAGCCGCCGAGCACGGCGCCGAAGGTGATCAGCGCGCCGAGCAGTAACTTCATCCCATGCCCCCTGAGTTGCCCGGGGACCAGCGGACGCGTAAACCGATGGGGTCTGACCCACTGCGTCGCTTGTCGCCGGCTGGTCCTTTTGCGAATAATGCCGCCGAGCGATCCGATGGAGGGAGGGGGCCGCGATGGAGCAGGACTGGATGGGTCAATTGACCGCGCTGGTCGAGCCCGGGCGCCTGCCGGTGCTGGCGCGCTCGCGCGAGCGGCTCAGGGGGCTGCTCGCTGGCCCCGAGACCTCGCGTCAGCGCATGGCTGCGGTGCTGCTCGATGATCCGGCGCTGGCGCTGCAGGCACTGCATCGTGCCAACGCCGTGCCGCATCGCCATTTCCGCACCGAGATCGCCACCCTCGAGGATGCGGTGCACATGCTCGGCGAGCGCGGTCTTGCGCGCCTCCTCGAAGAGGTCGTCGAGGCCGAGCGCGAGCTCGAGGGGAACCGGCTGCGCGCCTATCGCTATGCCCTGGCGCGCGGCGCGCTGGCCGGTGCGCTGGCCGCCGACTGGGCGGCCTGTGGGCGTGACATGTTCCCGGCCGAGGTGGCCGCGGCCGCGCTCCTGCACACCCTTGGCGAGTTCGTCCTGCTCGCGGTGGGCGATCGGCGGATCGGACGCTATCTGCAGCTCGTCTATCTCCATCATGTCTTGCCGCACGAGGCCGATTATGTCGCGCTCAGCGACAGTCTGGGAACCCTGGGCTACCGGCTGGCCTGCCGTTGGGCGTTACCCGAGATGGTGCGTGAATCGATGCGTCCGCACAATGCCGCGCACAGCCGTCCGCTGGGGGCGATGCTCGCCAATCAGATGGCGCGCGATGCCTGCTCGGGATGGCGCCATCCGTTGCTCGGGCGAGACCTGTGGCTGGCGAGCGAGCTGCTCGAGCTCTCTCCCGATGTCCTGACTCGACGGGTCAACCGGGTGTTGGCGCTGACGCGCGAGCGTCTTCCGGTGCTCGCCGAGACGGCGTTGATGCCCTTGCCGACGCCGGCGCGTGCGCCTGCGGTCTGGGATCTGCGGGCGCCTTATCAGGCGCCTTTCTGTCTGGCACCGCGCGCCGACGAGCTGGCTCGGTGCCGGCATCGGCTCGAGTGCGGGGGTGGGGAGGAGGCGCTGCTGACGACCCTGCTCTACGGGCTGCATCGCGGGCTCGGACTCAATCGCGTGGCCTTCTTCGCCTGCGCGCCCGACGACCGGACCCTGACCCCGCGGTTGTTCGTCGGTTCGGAGTTCGAGCCCGAGTTCAATCAGGGTGGTTGGCGGCATCGGGCGCGGACCTTGCTCGAGGGGTTGCTCGATGCTCCGGGCGTGGTGCGGGTCGGGTGCGGCGGTACGGTCACGCTACCCGATGAGCTGGCCGAGCGTCTCGGGGTCGATGCCTTCCTGGCGATGCCGTTGTGGCGCGGCGGTGTCGTGCTCGGTCTGATCTATGCCGATCGACGCTGTGTCTGCTGCCATCTCGATGCCGGGATCGAGGCGCGGTTTGCGGCGCTGGTCATGCGAGCCTCGGAGATCCTGTCTCGCTCCTCGGGCGAGCTCAGTTGAGTTCGTCGGGTTCGCGAGCATCCCAGGTCGCTTTGATCTCGAGGATGCGCTCGAGCGATGCGTTGAACAGGGTGATCAGCTCCGGTTCGAAGTGATGTCCCGCCTCGGTGTTGAGGGTCTCGACCACGCGCTCGACCGGCCAGGGATCCTTGTAGGGGCGGCGCATGCTCAGGGCATCGAAGACATCGGCGACGGCGACGATGCGCGCCGACTGGGGGATCTCGGTTCCGGCGAGTCCTTCGGGATAGCCGCTGCCGTCCCAGCGCTCGTGGTGATAGAGCGCGATCTCGGCGGCGAGCTTGAAGACTCGCGCCTCGCTGCGCGCGAGGATGTCGTGCCCGATCCGCGCATGGGTCTTCATTACCGTCCACTCGGCGGCATCGAGCTTGGCCGGTTTCTGCAGGATGGCGTCGGGGATGCCCATCTTGCCGGTGTCGTGCATCGGCGCGGCGAGCTTCATCAGCGCGACCGACTCCTCCGACCAGCCGACGGCCTCGGCGAGCAGCGCCGAGTAGTCGGCCATGCGCCAGATATGGACGCCGGTATCGTTGTCGCGAAAGTGTCCGGCGCGCGCCAGCATGTCGATGGCGTCGCGCTGGCTGCGTTCGAGGTCGGTGGCGCGCACCAGTGAGAGGTGGGTACGCACCCGTGCCCTGAGTACCAGCGGCGAGATCGGTTTGGTGATGAAGTCGACCCCGCCGGCCTCGAAGGCCTCGTTCTCGTCGATCTCGTCGGAGCGCGAGGTGATGAACAGCACCGGGATCTGGTCGCCGCCGGGGCTGGCCTTGAGCCGGCGGCAGACCTCGTAGCCATCCATGTCCGGCATCTGCACGTCGAGCAGCAGCATCACCGGCGCGTGTTTGGCGACCGCCGCCAGCGCCTCCTGGCCATTGCGGGCGAATACCAGGTTGTAGTCCTCGCCGAGGATCTGCTCGATCAGTGCGAGATTGCTCGGCTCGTCATCGACGACCAGAAGCTTGCCGTGTTGCATTGCGGGTCACCCATCTAGCGTCGTATCCAGTGTCTCGATCAGGCGTCGAGTCGCCGTCTCCGCGGCGCGGAAATCGAAGGCCTCGAGTCGCTCGCGAATCGGGGCGAGCAGCTCGGGGGCGATGCGAGGTTCGAGGCTGTCGAGCAGCGGGCGAACCCTCGCCGGGTCGTCCTGATCGAGCGCTTCGAGCAGTTGCTGTACCAGGGCATCCGTCCCGGCCTCCGTGCTTGGCGATCGTTTTTGCGCCGCCGCGGCCGGCGGCGGGTGTTGCTCGATGTACTCGGCGATCGCGTGCAGGCTGGCTGTCATGGTGCGCGTCAGCTGGTCGATCGCCGATCTCGTCTGCTCGGCCATGCCTGAGTGCGCGGCCGTCTCCAGCTCCGTGGCCGCCTGCTGCAGCGACTTCAGCCCGAGGTTGCCGGCCGCTCCCTTGAGCTTGTGGGTGAGCGTCGCGATGGTGTTGCGATCGCCCGACTCCTCGAGCCGGTGGAGCTTGCTCCCGGTATTGGCGTACTCGTCGCCGAAACGGCGCAGGTTGGTCGTATAGACGGTCGCGTTGCGCCAGCGCGTCATCGCCTCGGCGCTGTCGAGCAGGGGCAGGCTGCCCTCTGTGTCATGGTGTGAGGGCGCCGGCGACTCGATTCCCTTGCCGTTCGTCGGCGTGTGACCGAGATGGCTGCGGATGGTCGCGATCATCTGGTCGACATCGAAGGGCTTGGGCAGGAAGTCATCCATCCCTGCGGCGAGCGCGGCCTCGCGCTGAGGCTGGAAGGCGCCGGCGGTCAGGGCGATCACCGGCAGTTGCGCGAGACCGAGCCGTTGGCGGATCTCGTGGGTTGCCATGTAGCCGTCCATCACCGGCATCTGGATATCCATCAGCACCAGATCGACACCCTGCGGGTGCTGCTCGACCCAGTCGACCGCCTCGCGCCCGTTGGCGGCCTCGTGGACCTCGGCGCCCTCGCCCTCGAGGATGGTGCGGGCGACCTCGCGATTGATCTCGCTGTCGTCGACCACCAGCAATCGAACCTCTTCAAGACGTGGCTCTTGGTGTCCGGGGGGCTGCGCCGCCGAGCCGGCGTGTCGCGTCGTCGGCTGTTCGATCTGCTGCATGGCGTTGTAGAGCGCCGAAGGGGTGACCGGCTTGTGGATGAGCGCGTCGATCTCTGTGGCGAGTTCGTGTTCGCGGCCATAGGCGGTGGCCATGATCACGCGGGGCATCTGTTCGGAGGGGAGCGTGTCGCGCGCGATCCTGACCGTCTCGATGCCGTCCATCCCCGGCATCCGCCAGTCGATCAGCAACAGGTCGAAGGGGGACGGTCCGGGTTGGCGATCGAACAGCAGCGCCAGCGCCTCCTCGCCCGAGCTGGCTGTCATCGAGTCCCAGCCGAGGGTCCTGGCGCAGGCCTTCAGGGTTGCGCGCGCGGCCTCGTTGTCGTCGACCACCAGCACATTGCAGCGCGGCAGCGGGGGACGCTGCGACATGGTGGGTGCCGCGGCGTAGGGCAGAGTGAACCAGAACTCACTGCCTTGACCGACCTGGCTGGTCGCGCCGAGCGTCCCGCCCATCGCCTCGACCAGGCGCCGGCAGATGGCAAGTCCCAACCCGCTGCCGCCGAAGCGCCGGGTGGTCGAGGTGTCGGCCTGGGTGAAGGCCTGGAAGATTGCCTGCAGCTTGTCCGGGGCGATGCCGATCCCGGTGTCCTTGACGCTGAAGTGCAGCCTGAGCTGATCGGGTTCGGAGTCGTCGCAGAGGACCCGCACCAGCACCTGGCCCTGCTCGGTGAACTTGAGCGCGTTGGAGACCAGGTTGGTGAGCACCTGCTGGAGTCGCAGGGCGTCGCCGTAGAGGGTGTCGACCCCCTTGGGCGGGACGCCGACGATCAGCTCGACCTGATGGTTGCCGCTCTCCGGGGCCATGATGGTGGCGATGTTCTCGAGGACCTCGCCGAGACTGAACGGCACATGCTCGACCTCGAGTCGCCCGGCCTCGATCTTGGAGAAGTCGAGGATGTCGTTGACCAGCGCGAGCAGGGCGCGGCTGGCGCTGTGGATCTTGACCACCAGTCGCCGTTGCTCATCGTCGAGCGCGGTCTGGTCGAGCAGATAGGTCAGGCCGAGCACGGCGTTGATCGGGGTGCGGATCTCATGGCTCATGTTGGCGAGAAATCCGCTCTTGGCCTCGGTGGCCGTCTCGGCCTGGCGCACCGCCTCGCGCAGCCGCTCGTTGAGGGCGAGCAGCTCGTGGGTGCGCTGGCCGACCTTGAGTTCGAGCTGACGGTTGGCGTCGATCAGTGCCTGCTCGGCCTTGTACTTGTCGGTCACGTCGCGGTTGGTGCCGACCATCTGCAGTGGCTGCCCTTGCTGGTCACGCTCGATCAGCGCCGCCGAGTGGATGTGACGGATCTCGCCGCTGGTGTGCTGGATGCGGAAGCTGAGCTCGTCGACCTGTTTGCCGAGCAACTGCAGTCGCAATCGCTCCTCGACATGGGGGCGGTCGAGTGGGTGGATCCGTGACAGCCAGGCGGTATAGTCGAGTGCCGGCCTGCCGTCGCGACCGTGCTCGAGTCCGTAGATGGCGTACATCCGCTGGTCCCAGGTCAACTGGTTGTCGTCGAGTTGCCACTCCCAGATGCCGATGCCCGCGGCATCGAGCGCCAGGCGCATGCGCGAGAGTGTGGTGCGCAGCTGGGCCTCCAGACGATGGTAGTCGCTGAGGTCGCGAACGATATAGGACAGCCCGATGATCCCGCCGTCGCCGTTGCGGACCGGTGAGATGGTCGCGGCCAGCTCGATGAGACGCCCGTCGCGATGGCGATGCTGGATGCCGAATCGACGCAGGGTCTGGCCGCTGCGGACCTGGGCAAGTCCCGCCTTCCAGGCCTCGACATTCCCCTTGGTATCGAGTACCGGCGGTGGCTGGCCGATCATCTCATCGGCACGGTAGCCGAACAGCCGCTCCGCCGCCGGGTTCCAGCTGACGACCCGATTGTCGAGTCCCTGGCCGATGATGGCGTCGTCGGTCGACTCGATGATGGCGGCGAGTCGGCCGCGTGACTCGGCCGTCTGCAATCGCTTGCGGGTATTGTCGAGATAGATCCACAGCAGCCCCGAGATCAGAGTCGAGAACAGCGCGATCAGCCCGGCGACATGCTGGGGATCGCGCAGGTTGAGGTTGGCGAGGAAGGCTGGCAGTACCTTGATCTCGATCTGCCAGCGTCGTCCGTAGAGCGCGATGGTGTGACGGGCGACGAGGTCGTCGATGATCGGCGTGTCGCTGCCGGGCGAGCTGTAGAAGCGTTCGGGTCGTTCGTTGTCGTCGAGGTCGGTGAGCGTCAGGCTGAACTCGTCGCCGCGGAAGTCGAAGTCCGCCAGGACCTCGTCGATCACCAGTGCCGTATAGGCCCAGCCGACCACGGTCGTCTTGTCGTCCCTGGCCGCTGCCGGCTCGGAGAGCGCCAGCAACAACAGGAAGGAGCGTAGAGGCTTGCCGCTGGCCTGCAGCAGGGTGATCGGCGCGGTCAGGGTCGGCTGACCGCTGTGCATGGCGTTGATGGCTGCCTGGCGTCGATTGGACTCCGAGGCGATGTCGAGACCGATGGCCTCGCGATTGTGCTCGAGCGGCTCGATGATCTGGATCACGAAGCGCTCGCCATCGTGTTTCTGGAGCTGGTGGACAGTGAAGTCGGGACGTCCATCGTGACGAATGCGCCTGATGAAGGCGTCGACCTGGTCAGGAGCGACCCGGCTGATATAGCCATAACCCCGTGATCCGGGAAACTCGCGTCGGTGCTCGCGTGAGGCCATGTAGCGGCGGAAGTCGGCGAGTCGGACCTGGTCGCCGCCGGCGCTGATGATC
The DNA here is from genome assembly GCF_003718675.1 of Marichromatium sp. AB32. Taxonomy (NCBI): domain Bacteria; kingdom Pseudomonadati; phylum Pseudomonadota; class Gammaproteobacteria; order Chromatiales; family Chromatiaceae; genus Marichromatium; species Marichromatium sp. AB32. The sequence goes on along the minus strand of NZ_RHFJ01000004.1, from coordinate 40,666 downwards.
GCGCCGCGGGCACCGCGCAGGCCGTATTCGTAGATCTGCATGCGATCCCTGAGCTGGTCGACGACCCGCTCGACCAGGAAGGCGAAGCGCTCGCGCTTGGTGGTCTCGTTCTCGTTGGCCAGCTGGGCGTGGACCACGACGGCGAGGACCAGCCCGGCCGCGAGCAGCAGCAGCGGGAGGTACAGCGGGACCGTGGCAGCGAGCCGGCGGAGTCTGGAGGTCGCCATCACGCTCAGTCGGGCAGGCGTCGGTCAGGATCCCGGCAGCAGAGTGCCGGCCATCGGTGGGGTGCCGGTCTTGGCGCGGAAGCGGCGTGATCGGTGAGCGTGGCTGCTCGGGTCGACATCATCGATTCCTCCACGAGGGCGCTTCCTGGGGGCTTCGTCCAGGTCCTTGTCGTTGCTGCTGGCGAGTGCGGTCTCGGCGCCTGTCACCGGTGTCGGCGACTGCTGCTGACGGGTGGACTCGGGCGCGCCCCCGCGGTGAGGCGCGGGTCAGTCCCGGGGTGGCGATCGTGCGTCCAGACCGCCGTTGGATGGTGGCGACGCTTGGGGTGGGTTCAAGCGCCGCTGGCCGGATCGTCGAGGTTGGCGGGAAACACCCGATGGGTGGCGCCCCATCTGCTGGGGCGCATCGTGGCTGCGAAGGGCTTCAACCGGCGTCGCGGTTGTGCCGATCGCGGAAGGCCAGGGCATCGGCGAGGGCCGCGATCACGGGCAGCTGCGCGCCGTGGCGCTCTGCCTCGCGCAGCGGACGGCGATACATGTATTCGAGCTCCAGCGGACGCTTGTCGAGATAATCCAGCCGCATGCTCGGGGCATAGGGCCGCATCTGCTCGGTGAAGCGTATCAGCCGCTCGGGGAAGTCCGGTGCGAAGGGATGGCCGCAGGCCTCGGCGCCGCGCGCGACCTCGGCCATCAGCCGCTGGGCGAGGCGGCGCGCGTCGGGGTCGGCGATGATCCGGTCGGTATCGGCGTCGAGCAGCACCGAGAGACCGTTGAAGGGGATGTTCCAGGCGAGCTTGCGCCAGCGTGCCTGGTGCAGGTCGGGCAGGGACTCGACCTCGACCCCGGCGCCCGAGAAGGCCTGCATCAGCGGCTCGATGCAGGCGCGGTCGGCCTCGTCGAAGGGGGCGAAGCTCACGGTGCCGTAGTCGAGATGGACGATGTGTCCGGGTCCGACCTTGTTCGAGCACAGATAGCACATCCCCGCGATCACCCGCGCCTCGGGGAAGGCGGCGGCCAGCTCGTCCTCCATGGTCAGGCCGTTTTGCAGGTTGAGGATGATGGTGCCGGGACGGACCAGGGGGCGCAGCAGTGTCGGCAGGCGGTGGTTCTGGATGGTCTTGAGCGCGACGCAGACCACGTCGCTCGGCGGGATGGCGTCACTGTCGCGATAGACCTCGACCGGGTCGAGATGGAGGTCGCCGAGGGGCGAGTCGACGCGCAGCCCGTCGCGGGCGATGGTCGCCGCGTCGCTGCGGGCGATGAAGCGCACGGTCGCGCCGGCTGCCTGCAGCCGTGCCCCGTAGAAGCCGCCGAGCGCGCCGGTGCCGAGGATGGTGAAGCTGAGATCGGTTGATGCTGTCATGTCTTGCTGGTGATGCGTCCGGGGACGCACTGGAGGTTGGATTGCAACATCTCAGTATACGCCCTCGACGATGCCTCGCCCGCGAGGCGGCCCGTCGTGCTGGGCGAGCGAGTGAAACGCGACCCGGATCGCGTCGCTCCGCCCCTGTCTGGGTTACCCTGAACCCAGGACGAAAGCGATGGTGTCTGGCTCCGCTGAGTCGCCGGTGGCGATGTCGGCGCGAGACCATCCCAATCCGGTGTATGCGACAGGCGACGGACTCTCCTCGTACGCGCATCGATCAAGCAGTGGAGTCCGATCGTGACCTATTTCTACCAATCCTTCGGTCTGGTCCCCGCCTGGGCCTTCGCCTCCGGGTGGATGCTCGGCATGTGCTCGCCTGCGGCCTATCGCTGGGTGCCGAGCGCGCTGGGGCTGGGCCATGTCGAGTCGGCGCAGGTGAGCGCCGCAGCGCTCCCGGAGGCCGTCGCGCCATCCCGACCGGTCGGCGCGCACACGAGTCGCCCCCGGCCTGCGAGCCGGGTCGACGAGGTGCTGTCCGAGGCCTGCTGAGCGCGACCTGGCCGCCCTATGGGCATCTCCCATGCCGAGCGCGCCTGGCCATCAAGGTCGGGCGCTGAGCTGTCCGCGCACCGGGGTCAGCAGACCTTGATCTCCAGTTGCTCGCCGGAGTCGGGGTCGGCCAGGTGCACGGCGCAGGCGATGCAGGGGTCGAACGAGTGGATGGTGCGCAGGATCTCCACCGGTTGTCTGGGGTCGACCAGCTGGTGGTTGTGCTCCAGTGCCGCCTCGTAGGCACCGGGCTGCTCCGCGGCGTCGCGGGGGCCGGCGTTCCAGGTCGAGGGCACCACCGCCTGATAGTTCTCGATCCGACCGTCGCGGATCACGATCCAGTGACCGAGCGCGCCGCGCGGGGCCTCCATGTAACCGGCGCCGCGCGCCTCGCGCGGCCAGGTCTCGGGGTCCCAGGTGCGGGCGTCGAAGGTGCGGGTGTCGCCGGCGCGGATGTTGTCGATCAGGCCGCGATACCAGTCGTCCATGGCGTCGACCAGGATGCGGGTCTCGAGCGCGCGTGCGGCGGTGCGCCCGAGCGTCGAGTAGAGCGCGGTGATCGGCAGATCGAGCTGGCGCAGCGCCTGACCGACCAGTTCGCGGGTCTGTTCGTGACCGCGGGCGTAGAGGAGCAGCACCCGTGCCAGCGGGCCGACCTCGACCGCGTGGCCCTTCCAGCGCGGCGACTTCATCCACGAATAGCCATCGGCGACGTCGAGCTGGGTATAGGGCGGTCGCACCCCGCCGCGCCCGTCGTAGTCGAGCCGGGTCTCGCCGGCATAGGGGTGCAAGCCTTGATCCTTGCCTCCGGGATAGTCGTACCAGGCGTGGGCGACGAACTCCTGGATCTGCTCGGGGTCGTCGAGATCGATCTCGTGGATGGTGTCGAGGTCGCGCCCGAGGATCACCCCGCGCGGGAACAAAAAGCCCTCCGGGCTCAGCGTCTCGCCGCTGGGCAGGTCGCCGTAGCAGAGGAAGTTGCCGAGCCCCTCGCCGCGCTCGGCCCAGTCCTTGTAGAAGCCGGCGATGGCCAGGGTGTCGGGGAGATAGACCTGCTCGACGAAGGTGCGCATGCGCGCGATGATCGCGGCCACCTCGGCCAGTCGGCTGGCGTCGAGCGCCGAGTCGGAATCGAGGTCGATGGGGCAGGGTACGCCGCCGACGACGAAGTTCGGATGCGGATTCTTGCCGCCGAAGATGGCGTGCAGCCGGGCCGCGTCGCGCTGCCAGGCGAGCGCCTCGAGATAGTGCGCCACCGCCATCAGGTTGGCCTCCGGCGGCAGCCGGTAGGCCGGGTGCCCCCAGTAGCCGTTGGCGAAGATGCCAAGCTGGCCGGACTCGACGAAGCCGCGCAGCCGCTTGCGCACCTCGCTGAAGTAACCCGGCGAGGACTTCGGCCAGGCGCTGATCGTCTGGGCCAGGGTCGAGGTTGCCGCCGGATCGGCCTCGAGCGCCGAGACCACGTCCACCCAGTCGAGCGCGTGGAGGTGGTAGAAATGCATCACGTGGTCGTGGATGTATTGCGCGCCGATCATCAGGTTGCGGATGCGCTGGGCGTTGAGCGGCGGGGTGATGCCGAGCGCGTCCTCGACCGCGCGCACCGAGGCGATGCCGTGGACCAGGGTGCAGACGCCGCAGATGCGCTGGGCGAAGGCCCAGGCCTCGCGCGGGTCGCGACCGCGCAGGATGGTCTCGATGCCGCGCACCGAGGTGCCCGAGCTGTAGGCGCGGGCGATGCGGTCACCGGACAGCTCGGCCTCGATGCGCAGGTGCCCCTCGATGCGGGTGACGGGGTCGACGACGACACGTTGACTCATGGAACTGGCTCTCCTGCTGCTGGCCGGGTCTCCCGGCCTGGCTCATGCGGGTTGGCTCAGGCCGGCTGGCCGGACTCGGTGCCCGCTTCGGGCTCGACGGCCGGTCGCTCGACCAGATGCTCGGCGATCATCTCGGTCAGCCCGACCACCGGGATGTCCATGTTGAACTCCTCGAGCCCCTCCTCGAGCTGGGTGCGGCAGGTGGCGCACATGGTCACCATGCGCTCGGGCTCGACCGCCTCGATCTGCGCCTTCTTGCGCTTGAAGGCGGCGAGCTTCAGCGGCTCGGCGCGCTCGTTGGAGCTGACCCCGCCGCCAGCCCCGCAACACCACTGGAAGCGCCCGTGCTCGTCGAGGTCGACGAAGTTCTCCGCCACCAGGCCCATCAGCGCGCGCTGCTCGCCGATCACCCCGCTCTTGCGCGCGAGGTTGCAGGGATCGTGCATCGACAGCCGGTCTGCCTCCTTGCCCTCGGTGTGCAGTCGTCCGTCGCGGCGCAGCTCGTCGAGCACCTCGATGATGTGGAAGACGCGGAAGGGATAGGGGCGCCCGATCAGGTTCGGGCCTTCCCAGCGGATCGCGGTGAAGGCGTGACCGCACTCGGGGCTGATCACCCGGCTCACTCCGAGCGCCGAGGCTGCGGCCACCACCCGCTCGACGAGCTCGGCGGCGATGTCCTTGCTGCCGATCTGGATGCCGGCGTTGGTGGCCTCGAAGCACTGGGTGGAGAGCGTCCAGCGCACCCCGGCGTGATCGAAGATGCGGGTGATCGCCTCGAGGTACTCGGGGAAGTTGATGATCTCCATCGACGAGAGCATCACCAGGTATTCGGCCCCGGCGCGATCGACCGGCACCGTCAGCCCGGTGCTGCGCTCGACGTGCTGGATCTGTACCGCCAGCGTCTTCCACTGCAGTCCCATCGGGCTGCCGGTCTGGATCGCGCGCACCGAGGCGGCGACCAGCCCTTCCGGGGCGTGGCCGGACTGCACCATGCCCTCACGGGTCTTGCGGATCATGTAGGCGAGGTCGTTGCCCACCGGACAGACCATGGAGCAGCGTCCGCACATGGTGCAGCTGTCGTAGAGCAACGGCTCCCACTCGGCGAGCATGGCGTCGCTGACCTCCTGTCCCAGACCCAGCCAGCGCTTGATCCGTCCCCACAGGGTGAATTCGGCCTCCCACACCCGTCGTAGCGGCTCGAGCTTGAGGATCGGGGTGTAGCGCGGGTCGCCGGTCTCCAGATAGAAGGGGCAGGACTGGGCGCACAGCCCGCAGCGCACGCAGCTCGAGAAGAAGGCCGCCACCGGGGCGTCGATCTCGGCGCGCAGCGCGGCCAGTCCACGTTCGAGAGAGAGTTCGCTCATGACCGCACCCCCTTGCGGCCGAAGGCCGCGCCGTTGTACCAGCGCGCGAAGACGGTGGTGAAGATATGGGTGAGCTTGGTGAAGGGCAGACAGATCAGCAGCAGCTCGGCGCTGAGGATGTGCATGCCGAGCGCCAGCGGATAGGGCTCGACCAGGCGGTGATAGGCGAGATAGCCGGTCAGCACCACGGCGAAGGTCAGTGCCCACACCAGATAGTCCTGGGGGATGCTGATCCGGCGCTTGACCGGGTGGAGCAGACGATGGAGCAGCGCCGCGACCAGCCCGGCCAGGGTGATGGCGGTGAGCAGGTCGATCACCGGGTTGGGCAGGGCCGGCCAGGAGACGCCGAAGACCCCGGCGATCAGCTCCACATGCGGCACGGAGAGCAGCAGCACAATGATGAAGCCGAGGTGCCAGACCCAGCCGACCAGCACGTCGAAGGGTGCGCGCCTGAAGGTGCCGGGGTCGGGGATGGTGCGGGTGAAGACGGTGCGCAGCCCCGGCAGCCACTCACCGGCGCGCGCCTCGGCATGGTTGGTGGCGCGCCCGAGCAGCAGGATCTCGAACAGCCGCGCCAGCATCCCCACGGCGAAGATGCCGAGTGCGATCTGGAACATCGGCCCCTTGGTCCACAGCAGGAATTCCATCGCGCCGTTCATAGCTTCTTCTCCAGCTCTTCGACGGTGACCGGTTCGCGGTGCTGCTGCTCGTCGCGGGTGAGGTGCCTGGCGGCCAGCGCCGTGCCGGCGCCGAGCGCGGCCCCGGCGGCGCCGGCGCCGAGCAGTGCTGAGGCGTTCACCCGTGGTGGTACCGAGACGGCCCGGTAGAAGCCGCCGGCGTCCCAGAAGGCCGGCTCCGAGCAACCGAGACAGGGGTGCCCGGCCTCGATCGGCCAGCTGGTGCCGCCGTTCCAGCGCTGGGTGGCGCAGGCGTTGTAGGTGGTCGGACCCTTGCAGCCGAGCCGGTAGAGACACCAGCCCTGGCGCGCGCCCTCGTCGTCGAAGGACTCGGCGAACAGGCCCCGGTCGTAGAAGGGACGGCGATAGCAGCGGTCGTGGATCGACTCGCCGAAGAAGGCCAGCGGCCGCCGGTAGGCGTCGAGCTCGGGCAGTCGACCGAAGGTCAGGTAATGCGCCAGCACCCCGGTGATCGCCATCGGGATCGGCGGACAGCCGGAGATGTTGACGATCGGCTTGTCGTGCACCAGCTCCATCACCGCGCGCGCGCCGGTGGGGTTGGGGGCGGCGCGCGGCAGTCCGCCGAAGGCGGCGCAGGTGCCCACCGCGATCACCGCCGCGGCATGCTCCACGGTCTCCATCAGGATCGCGTGATTGCTGTGACCGGCGACGGTGGAATAGCCGGGGTTGGCCTCCGGACCGGGGATGGAGCCGTCGACCACCACCAGATAGGCCCCGGCATTGTCGCGCATCGCCTGCAGCCGTGCGGCCTCGGCCGCCTCGCCCGAGGCCGCCTGCAGGGTGTGGTGGTAGTCGAGCGAGATCGCCTCGAAGATCAGCCCCTCGAGGGTCGGGGCGTGGCTGCGGGTGAGCGACTCGGTGCAGCCGGTGCACTCCTGGAAGGAGAGCCAGATCACCGAGGGGCGGCGCGCCGCCTCCAGCGCCTCGGCGATCCTCGGGATCAGGCTCGGCGGCAGCGCCATCAGCGAGGCGGTGGCAGCGCAGAACTTGAGAAAACCACGCCGCGAGACCCCTTGGGCACGCAGCTGCTCGGCGAGTGTCTGGGAGGCGGCCATGATCCCTCCTCGTGGCGTCAGGACGGTGGAGACGGGTCGCCCGCGCCGGCCAGCCCGGCGTCGAGGCGCTGCAGACCGGCGCTGAGCGTGGCCCGATCGGTGCGCAGGATCTGCGGTACGGTGGCGATCTCGAGATGCAGCGCGAGCCGCTGGTCGTCGGCGTCGCGGTAGTCGACGACCCACACCCCGGCGATGGCCGACTCGTGGACCCGGGTCGGTCCCATGGCCTCGATCCGCGCCTCGACCTCGCCGCGACCGATGAAGGCCAGCAGCTGGTCGATCAGCGTGGCGTCGAGCGGCAGGGCATGGAGATCGATGCGGTGTTCGCCGCCATCGGCGACGAGCCGGGCGAGCGCGTGGCGCACCTCATGGAGCAGCGGGACCAGTGGTCCGGGCAGGGGGGGGAGAGCGTCCGTGTCCGTGTCCCCGGCGGGGGCGATGGATTCCAGTGTGGGCATGTCGCTCACCTCGGACTGACCTTGGGAGGGAGTTTAGGCGCTTTGTCTGCGTTTCGAGTTGACTTGGCGCAGCTATTTAAGAAGGTTAGCAAGCTCCAATATAGTGAGTGTCTCGCGGGGTTATTCATCGTCCCAACGTCTGAGCAGGGCGTGAACCGCGGCGATGGCGCCGGGCAGCGCGGCCTCGACCGAGAGGCTCAGGTGTTCGCCCCAGTCGATCCGCTCGGGCTCGATGGCCACCAGCGCGCGCGGCTGCGGCAGGCTGTCGGTGAGCCGGGTGATGTCGAGCAGGTCGGCGAGCCCGACCTCGTGCACGCTGCTGGCGTGGGCGCGCAGATGCGCATCCATCGCCGCGTCCTCGAACACCAGGATGGTGCCGGGGGGCTCGCCCAGGGTGGCGACATCGACCACGATCAGCCGCGCGAAGGCGGCGATGTCGGTGGCCAGGGTGAATCCCAGGGTGCCGCCGTCGAGACAGCGGAAGGGCGCGCCCGGGCCGGACTCGACCTCGAGCCGGCGGACCAGGCGCGGGCCGAGGCCCTCGTCGCTGAGCAGCAGGTTGCCGATGCCGAGGATCAGGGTATCGGGTTCGCGGGGTGGCGGTGATGGGGGCTGATGCATGGTCTGGGTCCATCCTGGTTGGATGCGGGCGCGCCGTGCTGGAGAGACGGCCTCGGGCCGTCGGGAGAGAACAGATGTGTTTCGGGATACCGATGCGGATCCGCGCGATCGACGGTCTGGTCGCCCACTGCGAGGCCGGGGGCGTGGAGCGACAGGCCAGCCTGTTGATGCTGGCGCACGAGCCGCTCGTCGTCGGTGACTACGTGGTGGTCCACCTGGGGCACGCGATCGAACGGGTCGATCCCGAGGCCGCCGCCGAGGCCTGGCGTCTCTACGACGAGATGCTGGCGGCGGGACGGGAGTAGCGGGCCGCTCAGCCCTGGACCTCGCGGGCGAGCGCGTATTGCGCCTCGACCTCGGCGGACTCCGACTGCGTATCGTCCTCCATCATCGCGCAGTTGATCGCCATGCGTGCCTGCACCGCCGCCTTCCAGGCGGGGTTGCGGGCATCGCGACGTACGTCCTCGGGGGCGAGCGCGGCGCTGGCGGCGGCGGCGACGAAGTGCTCGGCCTGGGCCATCCAGTCGGTGTCCTTGCCACAGTCGGTATAGGTGCGGGTGGCGTGCGCCTTGGCGATGCGGAAGGCCTCGGCGAGCGCCTCCGGGGGGCTGGCCGGATCGACCCCGGTGGCGATCGCCTGATGGACGCGCGCATCGCTGCACAGCGCGCCGACACGCTCGGCGAAGCGGCAACCGAGGACGCGTCGCGCGCGATGCGTGAGCGCGTCGAGCGCGGCGCGAAGGTCCTGGTCGGTCTCGATACGGATGGCCATGATCGGCTCCTCGAGTTGGCGGGTGAAGGACCGGCTGAGATCGCGTCAAGAATATCAGTAAATGATCATATTGCCAGCCGCCAGCCGCCAGCCGCCAGCCGCCAGCCGCAGTCTGCCCTCGATCGCTGGGCGTAGGGACGGGGCGGCAAGCGCGCGCCGTCGTTGCGGATACAGGCCCACTGGAGGCTGGCGGCTGATAGCTGGCGACTTTATGCGAGGATAGGGACAGTGGCCGGGTGTGCCCCGGTCGCGGGTGTCTTCCTCCCCGTCTGGAATCGAGTCTATGAACAGAACCGTCTTCTTCGTCTCCGAGAGCACCGGCATCACCGCCGAGACCCTTGGCCACAGCCTGCTGTCGCAGTTCGACACCGTCGACTTCGAGCAGGTCTACATGCCCTACATCAACACCGAGATGCGCGCCAAGGCGCTCACCCAGCGGATGCAGGAGGCGGCCGAGCGCGACGGGGTGCGACCGATCGTCTTCGCCACCATGCTCAACGACGAGATCCGCGACATCCTCAAGACCGGCAACTGCTTCTACATGGAGCTGTTCGAGGGCTTCGTCGAGCCGCTCTCGGCCGAACTCGGGGTCTCGCCGAGTCGCGAGTCCGGGCGCAGCCACGCCATCACCCGACCGAACTTCTACACCAAGCGGATCGAGGCGATCAATTTCGCCATGGCCAACGACGACGGCGTGCGCCCCGACAACCTGAGCCGCGCCGACGTGGTGCTGCTCGGCGTCTCGCGCTCGGGCAAGACCCCGATCTGTCTCTATCTGGCGATGCACTACGGGTTGCGTGCGGCCAACTACCCGATCACCGAGGAGGACTTCGAGCACGGCGACGTGCCCAAGCAGGTGTGGGACTGTCGCGACAAGCTGTTCGCGCTGATCATCGACCCCCAGCGCCTGCAGCTGATCCGCGAGGAGCGTCGCCCCGGCAGTCCCTATGCCTCGCTGTCGAAGTGCCAGCAGGATCTGCGTCAGGCGCAGCAGATCTTCCGCCGTCTCCAGGTGCCGGTAATCAACACCACCAGCCAGTCGATCGAGGAGGTCTCGGCGCAGATCATCAAGAGCTTCAAGGAAAACCAGGAGCGACCGCTGGCGCTACGGGTACGCTGAGCGCGTGGGCGGGCCACGCCCGCCCGATCCCGTTTGGGTGTTGAATAAGCATTTAAAGATATTTTAAATTGCCGATTAACCCCTGATCCGAACAGGGTTTCGACCGCCGCTGTCGAGACGCGCGTGCCGGCTGACCGGCGCGGTTGCGGGCTGCTTTGGCGGTCCTGATAATGACTTGCAGGCACGACCATGCACGTGTCGAGACGAGGACGAGAAGGGACAGACGCGAATGAAGATAGGCATTCCCATGGAGCGCCGTCCCGGCGAGGCCCGCGTGGCCTCGACCCCGGAGGTGGTGCGCAAGCTGGTGGCCAAGGGCCTGGAGGTCTGGGTCGAGGAGGGCGCCGGTGCGCGCGCCGGTTACCCCGATGCGGACTATGCCGAGGCCGGTGCGAGCCTCGGCGCGCGCGAGACGGTCTACGACGCCGACCTGGTGCTCAAGGTGCGCCGCCCCGAGCCCGATGAGGTCGCGCTGATGCGCCGCGGCGCGCGTTATCTCGGCTTTCTGGAGAGTTGCGGCGAGGACGACCTGCTGGCGGCGATGCAGGCGCGCGAGCTGCTGGTCTTCCCGCTCGAGCGGATGCCGCGCACCTCGCGCGCGCAGTCGATGGACGCGCTCTCCTCGCAGAGCAGCATCGCCGGCTATCGCGCCACCCTCGAGGCGGCGAGCCGCTACGGGCGCTTCTTCCCGATGATGATGACCTCGGCCGGCTCGGCCAAGCCGGCGCGGCTGGTGGTGCTCGGCGCCGGGGTCGCGGGGCTGCAGGCGATCGCCACCGCACGGCGGCTCGGCGCCGATGTCCACGCCTATGACGTGCGCCCCGAGACCCACGAACAGATCCGCTCGCTCGGCGCGCGCCCGATCGAGCTCGATCTCGGCGAGAGCGGCGCCGGCGAGGGCGGCTACGCCCGCGAACTCTCCGACGCGGCCAAGGCCCGCCAGCAGGCCGCGCTCGCCGACGAGCTGGCGCGCGCCCAGGTGATCATCACCACCGCGCAGATCCCCTGTCGCCAGGCCCCCATGCTGATCCCGGAGACGGTGGTCGAGCGCATGCGCCCGGGCTCGGTGATCGTCGATCTGGCCGCCGCCAGTGGCGGCAACTGCCCGCTCACCGTCGCCGACAAGGTCGTCGAGCGTCACGGCGTCACCCTGGTCGGGCTGACCAACTACCCGGCACTGCTCGCCGCCGACGCCAGCGCCTTCTACGCGCGCAACCTCGCCAACCTGCTCGAGCTGATGATCGAGACCGGGGCGTCCGGACCCCAGCTCAGGGACCCGGCGGACGACGAGATCACCGCCGCGATGGTGGCGCGCGCCGACTGAGCGCGCGCCCGCCATCCGTCCACCCATTGCCAACGGAGAGACTCATGCCCGAGTTGCTCGATCCAACCATCATCGCGCTCTATGTCTTCATCCTCGCCTGCTTCATCGGCTACTGGGTGGTGTGGGGCGTGACCCCCTCGCTGCACACCCCGCTGGTGGCGCTCACCAACGCCATCTCCGGCATCGTGCTGATCGGCGCGCTGCTGGTCGCCGGTGATCCCGAGGCCGGGCTGCTGACCCAGTTGCTCGGTTTCCTCGCGGTGCTGCTCGCCTCGATCAACGTCTTCGGCGGCTTCCTGGTGACGCACCGCATGCTCTCCATGTTCAAGAAGAAGCGATAGGGACGGCATTTCGATGGAGCTTTCAGTCAATCATCAGGCGCTGGCCTATCTCGCCGCGGCCGTCCTCTTCATCCTCGGGCTCAAGGGGCTGACCCACCCGGCCACCGCGCGACGCGGCAACCTCTACGCCATGCTCGGCATGGTGATCGCCATCGCCGCCACCCTGCTCGGCGCTCAGGTGCAGTCCTACGGCTTCATCATCGCCGGCATCGCCATCGGCGCGGTGATCGGCGCGGTGGTCGCGGTGCGTATCCAGATGACCGCGATGCCGCAGCTGGTCGCGGCGCTGCACAGCTTCGTCGGCATGGCCGCGGTGCTGGTCGGCATCGGCACCTTCCTCGAGCGCAGCGCCAGCGGCGGGCTCGACGCCCTGCTGATGAGCGAGATCTCGGCCGGGGTGGTGATCGGCGCGATCACCTTCACCGGTTCGGTGATCGCCTTCGGCAAGCTCCAGGGGCTGATCGGCGGCGCCCCGGTGCGCTTTGCCGGGCAGCATCTGCTCAATGCCCTGATCGCGCTGGCGACGGTGGCGCTGGCGGTGCACTTCGCGCTCACCGGCAGCCTGCTCTCGCTGCTGCTGATGACCCTGCTCGCGCTGCTGCTCGGTTTCACGCTGATCATCCCCATCGGCGGCGCCGACATGCCGGTGATCATCTCGATGCTCAACAGCTACTCCGGCTGGGCGGCGGCGGCCACCGGCTTCACCCTGCACAACAACCTGCTGATCATCGTCGGTGCGCTGGTCGGCTGCTCCGGCGCCATCCTCTCCTTCATCATGTGCCGGGCGATGAACCGCTCGATCCTCAACGTCGTCTTCGGCGGTTTCGGCAGCAGCGGCGGTGGCGGCGGCGAGAGCGCCGGCGCCCAGGCCGCCGAGCGCGGGGTCAAGTCGGCGGCGGTCGAGGACGCCGTCTACTGGATGGAGGACGCCGCGCGGGTGATCGTGGTGCCCGGCTACGGCATGGCCGTCGCCCAGGCCCAGCACGCGCTCAAGGAGCTGATGCAGCAGCTCGAGGGGCGCGGGGTGGAGGTGCGCTTTGCCATCCACCCGGTCGCCGGGCGGATGCCGGGGCACATGAACGTGCTGCTCGCCGAAGCGGACATCCCCTACGAAAACGTCCAGGAGATGGACGAGATCAACCCCGACTTCCCCGGCACCGACGTGGTGCTGGTGGTCGGCGCCAACGACGTGGTCAACCCCGCCGCACGCGAGGACGCCTCCAGCCCGATCTACGGCATGCCGATCCTCGAGGCCGGTCGCGCGCGCCAGGTCTACTTCCTCAAGCGCTCGATGCGTCCCGGCTACTCCGGCGTCGACAACCTGCTCTTCTACCAGGACAACACCTCGCTGATCTTCGGCGACGCCAAGGACACCATCGAGGCGATCAACGCCGCGCTCAAGGGCGGCGGGCACTGAGACCCCGGCAGGGTCGCCCGGGTCCCGTGCGGGGCTCGGGTGCCCGCTTCGAACAGGTCGGGTCGGCCGAGACTGATCTGGCGCGGCTGGTCGTCTACTCTGGCTCGACTCACTGTTCGATGGCGGGGTTGCTGTCGGGTCGGTTGTGTCTCTCTGCGCCAGTCTTGTCTGCCCCGTGTGATTCGCGCCAACGTCCTCGACTGCATCCGTTAACCCCGAGCGGCTATGCTGTGCGCTCACGGGGCGGGGTGCGTGGCCGGGGAGGGCGCGTATCCTGTTGATCCCGTCCCCTTCGATGTTGCGCGCTTTGGCGCGGCGACTGCAAGACGAGAGCGAAGATGAATCAAGATTACGTCAACAAGACCGTGGTGCTGTTGCTGGCGCTGGGGATCTCGGCGCTGTTCCTGACGATGATCCAGCCCTTTCTGATGGCGCTGTTCCTCGCCGGGCTGTTCAGCGCGCTGGCCAGGCCGCTGTTTCTGAGGTTGCAGACGCGCTTCTCCGGGCGGCGTCATCTGGCCTCGATGACGACCCTGCTGATCATGGCGGTGGTGGTGCTGATCCCGCTCGGGGTGCTGTTCTGGGTGCTGTTGGCGCAGGCGCTCGATGTCAGCCACGCCATCGGCGAGTGGTTCAAGGGCTCGCTGCAGGACCCCGGCGTGCTCGCCGATCATCTGCACCGCCTGCCCTTCTACGATCAGCTGATGGTCTACGAGGACGAGATCCTCGGCCAGCTCGGCAATGCCACCACCGCGCTCAGCAAGCTGCTGGTGGAGTGGGTCTCGGGGGTGACGCTGGGGACGGCGAACTTCGTCTTCATGACCTTCGTGCTGCTCTACAGCATGTACTTCCTGCAGATGGACGGGTCCAAGCTGATCGAGCGCATCCTCTACTACCTGCCGCTCAAGACCAGCGACGAGCGGGTGATGCTGGAGAAGTTCACCTCGGTGACCCGCGCCACGCTCAAGGGCTCGCTGCTGATCGGGTTGTTGCAGGGGACGCTCGCGGGGATCGCCTTCGCCGTCGCCGGCATCGACAACGCGGTGTTCTGGGGCACGGTGATGGCGGTGCTGTCGGTGATCCCCAACGTCGGCGCGGCGCTGGTGTGGGCGCCGGCGGTGGCGATCCTGGTGGTGCAGGGCGATGTGGTGACCGGGGTGACGCTGGGGCTGTTCTGCGGCCTGGTGGTCGGCTCGCTCGACAACCTGCTGCGCCCGGTGCTGGTCGGCAAGGACACCAAGATGCACGAGCTGATGATCTTCTTCGGCACCCTCGGCGGCATCTTCATGTTCGGGCTGGCGGGGATCTTCATCGGCCCGGTGGTGGCCTCGCTGTTCATCTCGGTGTGGGAGATGTACGGGGTCGAGTTCGCCGAGGTGCTGCCCGACGTTGAGGAGGTGCTGGAGGGCATCGACCTGATCGAGGAGCCGCCGACCGCCCCCGAGCCCGCGCCGAGCGAGACAGGCGGCGATCAGGACGACGCCGCAGGGCGCTGAACGGGCATGAAAAAACCCCGGCCGCCGTGGCGGTCCGGGGTTCGTTGCGACCGGCGCCGCGGCGCCGGTGCGGGGTCGACCTCAGAGGGTCTTGGCCTGTTCGGCCAGGTAGAGCCAGGTGTCGATCACGGTGTCGGGGTTGAGCGAGATGCTGCTGATCCCCTGCTTGAGCAGCCAGTCGGCGAAGTCCTTGTGGTCCGACGGGCCCTGGCCGCAGATGCCGACGTACTTGCCCTTGGCGCGGCAGGCGGCGATCGACATGGCGAGCATCTTCTTCACCGCCGGGTCGCGCTCGTCGAAGTAGTCGGCGACCAGACCGGAGTCGCGGTCGAGCCCCAGGGTGAGCTGGGTCATGTCGTTGGAGCCGATCGAGAAGCCGTCGAAGTACTCGAGGAACTCGTCGGCCAGCACCGCGTTGGAGGGCAGCTCGCACATCATGATCAGGCGCAGCCCGTTCTTGCCGCGCTCCAGACCCTGGGCGGCGAGCGCCTCGCTGACCGCCTTGGCCTGACCGAGGGTGCGCACGAACGGGATCATGATCTCGACATTGGTCAGGCCCATGTCGTCACGCACCCGCTTGAGCGCCTCGCACTCCATCTCGAAGCACTCGCGGAAGTGATCGGCGACGTAGCGCCCGGCGCCACGGAAGCCGATCATCGGGTTCTCTTCCTCGGGCTCGTAGCGCGGACCGGCGATGAGGTTGGCGTACTCGTTGGACTTGAAGTCCGACATGCGCACGATCACCGAGTTGGGCGCGAAGGCCGCGGCGAGGGTGGAGATGCCCTCGGCGAGCTTGGCGACGTAGAACTCGCGCGGGCTGTCGTAGGCGGCGATGCGCGGGGCGATCTGGGCGCGCAGCTCCTCGGGCAGCTGGTCGTACTCGAGCAGCGCCTTGGGGTGGATGCCGATCATGTTGTTGATGATGAACTCGAGTCGCGCCAGACCGATACCCGCGTTGGGGGTGGCGGCGAAGGCGAAGGCCCGGTCGGGGTTGCCGACGTTCATCATGATCTTGACCGGGATCTCGGGCATGGCCGAGAGCTCGATGCGCTTGTGCTCGAAGTCGAGCTTGCCGTCGTAGATGAAGCCGGTGTCGCCCTCGGCGCAGCTGACGGTCACCGCCTGGCCGTCCTTGACCACCTCGGTGGCGTTGTTGCAGCCGACCACCGCCGGGACGCCCAGCTCGCGGGCGATGATGGCGGCGTGGCAGGTGCGCCCGCCACGGTTGGTGACGATGGCCGCGGCGCGCTTCATCACCGGCTCCCAGTCGGGGTCGGTCATGTCGGTGATGAGCACATCACCGGGCTCGACACGGTGCATGTCGGCGATGCTGTTGACGATCTTGGCAGCACCCGCGCCGATGCGGTTGCCGATGCTGCGTCCGGTGGTGAGCACCTCGCCCTTCTCTTGCAGGGTGTAGCGCTCGATGACGTTGCCCGAGCGGCTCTGCACCGTCTCGGGACGGGCCTGGACGACGTAGAGACGCCCGTCGATACCGTCCTTCGCCCACTCGATGTCCATCGGGCGGCCGTAGTGGCGCTCGATCAGCAGCGCCTGCTTGGCCAGCGCCTCGACCTCGGCATCGCTGATGCTGAAGCGTTGCTGGTCGGCCTCGGGCACCGGCTCGGTGCGCACCAGCTGGTCGCTGTCGGCGTCGCTGTAGACCATGCGCACGGCCTTGTCGCCGACGCTGCGACGCAGGATCGCCGGGCGACCGGCCTCGAGGGTCGGCTTGTGGACGTAGAACTCGTCGGGGTTGACCGCGCCCTGCACCACCATCTCGCCGAGACCGTAGCTGGCGGTGATGAACACCGCGTCGCGGAAGCCCGACTCGGTGTCGAGGGTGAACATCACGCCGGAGGCGGCGAGGTCACTGCGCACCATACGCTGGATGCCGGCCGAGAGCGCGACGTTGTGGTGCTCGAAGCCCTGGTGGACGCGGTAGGAGATGGCGCGGTCGTTGAACAGGGAGGCGAAGACCTCCTTGATCCGATGCTTGATGCTGTCGAGGCCCTGGACGTTGAGGAAGGTCTCCTGCTGTCCGGCGAAGGAGGCGTCGGGCAGGTCCTCGGCGGTGGCCGAGGAGCGCACCGCCCAGGACACCGCATCGCTGCCGGCCTCTTCGACCAGCTTGGCGTAGGCGGCGTCGATGGCCGACTCCAGCCCCTCGGGGAAGGGCTGCTCCATCACCCAACCGCGGATGCGCGGGCCGACCTCGGCGAGGGCGGCGACATCGTCGACGTCGAGCGCGTCGAGCGCCTCCCGGATGCGCGCATCCAGCCCGTCCTTGGCGAGGAACTCGCGATAGGCCTCGGCTGTGGTGGCAAATCCGCCCGGCACCTGGACACCGACATCGGTCAGGTTCTGGATCATCTCGCCCAGGGAGGCGTTCTTGCCACCGACGATGGGCACGTCATCCATCCCGAGGTCGCTCAGCCAGCGGACGTAGTCGGTCATTGTGTTCTTTCTCCGGTCTTAGAGGTTGCGCCGCCCGGGCGTTGGCCGGGCGGTCGCGGTTCGTTGCGAGGTGAACGATAAAGCGGGCACGACCCACAGATGACGGCAGGTTTGATCGATCAGCCCCAGAAGAATCATAGGAATATAACGTATCGCCCGCATGACCGTCCCGGCGCTCAGTCAATAGTAAGGATTGCCTGGGTCAAACCTTGACCGGCCCGTCCCCCCACGCCGCGGCGCTGTGGACAGGGTGATTCTCCCTTGAACCCTTGCGCCTATTCAGGCAGCCTAGGCAGGCTATACAAACACTCATCGCATGTTGTCGCCCCTGACATCCTGCACGTTCACGAAAGAGGACCAGTTTGATGAATGAGAGCGCGACCCGGCTCGCGAAGGCGAGGGAATCTTTAGAAACGGTCGACATTGGGAAGATACTCGTCTGGGCAGTGGGTATCGCCGTGATCTGCGGCGGTATCTATGTCGCCGTCGCGGAGAAGCGTGCGGAGAACCGGGTTGAGCCCTCTCCGGTTGAGGTGGCCGAGCATCTTGCCCCGATCGGCAGTGTGAAGCTCACCCCCGCGCCCGAGCCGGCCCCGGCGCCTGCCGCCCCGGCTGAAGAGGTCGCGGCGCCGGCCGAGGCTGCAGCGGTTGAAACGACCGCTGCCGCCGAGGAGGCCCCGGCTGCCGAGGCTGCGCCCGAGGTTGCCGAGGAGGCTGCCCCGGCCGAGGAGAGCGCCCCGGCTGAGCCGGCGGTGATCTCGAAGCCGCGTCCGGCCTGGATGGAGCACATGGCTCCGCTCAAGCCGAAGGCCGAGGAGCCTGCTGCTGCTGAGCCTGCCGTCGCCGAGGCCGCCGAGGAGGCGCCTGTCGCCGCCGAGGAGACCGCCGCACCGGCCGAGGCAGAGGCTGCTGCCGAGCCTGCCGTCGTCGAGGCCACCGAGGAGGCGCCTGTCGCCGCCGAGGAGACCGCCGCACCGGCCGAGGCAGAGGCTGCCGAGCCTGCCGTCGTCGAGGCCGCCGAGGAGGCGCCTGTCGCCGCTGAGGAGACCGCTGCACCGGCTGAGGCCGAGGCTGCCGAGCCTGCCGTCGTCGAGGCCGCCGAGGAGGCGCCTGTCGCCGCCGAGGAGACCGCCGCACCGGCTGAGGCCGAGGCTGCCGAGCCTGCCGTCGTCGAGGCCGCCGAGGAGGCGCCTGTCGCCGCTGAGGAGACCGCCGCACCGGCCGAGGCAGAGGCTGCCGAGCCTGCCGTCGTCGAGGCCGCCGAGGAGGCGCCTGTCGCCGCCGAGGAGACCGCTGCACCGGCCGAGGCAGAGGCTGCCGAGCCTGCCGTCGTCGAGGCCACCGAGGAGGCGCCTGTCGCCGCCGCGGAGACCGCCGCACCGGCCGAGGCAGAGGCTGCCGAGCCTGCCGTTGCCGAGACCGCCGAGGAAGCGCCTGTCGCTGCTGAGGAGGCCGCTGCCGAGCCGGTCGCCGAGGAGCCTGCGCCTGCCGCCAAGCCGATCAACAAGCCGATGCCGGCCTGGATGATCCACTTCCAGTCGCGTTGATCCCCGCCGTCGTCGGACCGTCCGTCTGGTCGGTCCGATGGCACTTCGATCAGGCCGTCCCCCCGATGGCCTGATCGCCTCTCGAACAAGACCCTATCGATCCGTCGATACCGACGTGCACGATTCGTCGGGCGTGTTCGCGTGCCCGACAGATGCATGCGCCGGCGACGTCATGCGGTGTTGCTTGTCCTGGGTTGGGGGAGATCGCGCGCCGCGCACCCTGATGGCCGCGACGCGCGTCGGCTCAACGCTTCTTCGGCGGGAGCAGGTCGGTGATCGAGCCGTGCGCCATCTCGGCGGCCAGCCCGATGGTCTCGTTGAGCGTCGGATGGGGGTGGATGGTGAGGGCGATGTCCTCCATGTCGGCGCCCATCTCGAGCGCGAGCACCGCCTCGCCGATCAGCTCACCGGCGTTGGGACCGACGATCCCGGCGCCGAGGATGCGCTTGGTCTCGGGGTCGAACAGCAGCTTGGTCATGCCCTCGGTGCGATGGATGCCGAGCGCACGACCGCTCGCCGCCCAGGGGAAGACCCCCTTCTCGTAGGCGATACCCTCGGCCTTGGCCTTGGTCTCGGTCAGGCCCATCCAGGCGACCTCGGGGTCGGTATAGGCCACCGAGGGGATGGTGAGCGGGTCGAACAGCGCCGGCTGTCCGGCGATCACCTCGGCGGCGACCTTGGCCTCGTGGGTGGCCTTGTGGGCGAGCATCGGGCCGCCGACCACATCGCCGATGGCATGGATGTGCGGCACATTGGTGCGCATGTGCTGATCGACCTTGATGAAGCCGTGCTGGTCGACCTCGACGCCCGCCGCCTCGGCGTCGATCAGCGCGCCATTGGGGCGACGACCGACGGCGACCAGCACCTTGTCGTAGGTCTCCTCGCCGTCGTGCTTGCCCTCGAAGCGGACCTGGATGCCGTCATCGGCGGCGGTCATCGCCGCAACCTTGGTCTCGAGCATCAGCTTGCGATAGCGCTTCTTGGCGACCTTCTCGAAGCTGCGCACGAGATCGGCGTCGCATCCCGGCATCAGCTGCGACTGCAGCTCGACCACGTCGATCTCGGTGCCGAGCGCGGCGTAGACGGTGGCCATCTCCAGTCCGATGATGCCGCCGCCGACGATCAGCATCCGCTCGGGGATGTCGCGGATCTCGAGCGCGTCGGTCGAGTCCATCACCCGCGGGTCGTCGTGCGGGAAGCCGGGGATGGTCATCGGCGAGGAGCCGCAGGCGATGATGCAGTGATCGAAGCGCACGCGCCGCTCGCCCTCGGCGGTGTCGACGACGATGCGGTTGGGGCCGCTGAAGCGGCCCGTGCCCTGGATGACCTCGACGCCGCGCTGCTTGGCCATGCCGGCCAGTCCGCTGGTGAGCTTGGCCACCACCTTGTCCTTGCCGGTGCGCATCTTGTCGAGATCGATCTCGGGAGCGGCGAAGGTCACGCCCATGGCGCCGAGTTCCTTGGCCTCGTTGATGATCGCGGCGGTGTGCAGCAGCGCCTTGGAGGGGATGCAGCCGACGTTGAGACAGACCCCGCCGAGGGTCGCGTGACGCTCGATCAGGGTGACGCGCTTGCCCAGGTCGGCGGCGCGGAAGGCGGCGCTGTAGCCGCCGGGGCCGGCACCCAGCACCACCACCTCGGTGACCTGCTCGGCGGGGTCCGTGGTGGTGTCTGGAGCCGGCTCAGTGCCTGCCGCCAGCGGCGCCAGGGTCAGGATGGTGGCGCCCTGCGAGACCCGGTCACCGACGCCGAGATGGATCTCCTGGACACGTCCGGCGGCGGGGGCGGGGATCTCCATGGTGGCCTTCTCGCTCTCCAGGGTGATCAGCGAGGTCTCCTGCTGCACGCTGTCGCCAGGGGCGACCAGGACCTCGATGACCTCCACATCCTTGAAATCCCCGATGTCCGGGACCGTGACCTTGATGGTGTCGCTCATAGTGTGCTTGCTTCTCGATGGGCCGCGATGGGCGCTCTATGGGTGGTCGGGTTCGGCGCCTCATCCTATACGATCCCGGGGGCCAGGCGAAGGCTGACCCCGAGGATCAGGGGGTCATAGCAGCAACTCGCGGATGTCGCCGAGCAGGTCGCCGAGCAGGGTGGTGAAGCGGGCCGCATCGGCGCCGTCGACCACCCGGTGGTCGTAGGAGAGCGAGAGCGGCAGCAGCAGGCGGGGGACGAAGCGCTCGCCGTCCCACACCGGTCGGGTGGCGGCGCGGGAGACGCCGAGGATGGCCACCTCCGGGGCGTTGACGATGGGGGTGAAGGCGGTGCCGCCGATGCCTCCGAGGCTGGAGATGGTGAAGCAGCCGCCCTGCATCTCGTCGGGGCGCAGTCGTTGGGCGCGGGCGCGGGCGCCGAGATCGGCCAGCTCGCCGGCGAGGGTGCGCAGCCCCTTGCGATCGACGTCGCGCACCACCGGCACCATCAGCCCGTTGGGGGTGTCGACGGCCACGCCGATATGGGTGTAGTGCTTGTGGATGAGGTGCTCGCCGTCGGCGTCGAGCGAGGCCTTGAGCAGCGGCATCCGGGTCAGCGCGGTGGCCACCGCCTTGAGCAGGAAGGGGATCAGGGTGAGCCTGACCGAGGCGTCGTCGGGGTCGGTCTTGTGGGCGGCGCGGAAGGCCTCGAGCTCGGTGATGTCGGCCTCGTCGAACTGGGTGACGTGAGGGATGCCGGTCCAGCTCTGGTGCAGGTGGCGCGCGCTGATCCTGCGGATGCGTCCGAGTTCGACCCGCTCGACGGGGCCGAACCGGCCGTGGTCGATCGCCGGCGCCGGCGTCGCAGCGACCGGCGCCGGCGAGGCGGTGGAGTGGCTGGACGGCTCGGCGGAGGTGAGGCTGCGCTTGACGAAGGCGCGTACGTCCTCCTTGAGTACGCGCCCCTTGGGACCTGTCCCCTTGACCACGTCGAGATCGACGCCGAGTTCGCGGGCGAAGCGCCGCACCGCCGGGCTGGCGTGGGCCTTGCGCCCCCGGGCGATCGCGGCGACGTCCTCGGGGCGTGGCAGCACCGGGGCCTTGCGCGGCGCCGTCTCGCCCGGCTGCGGCGCGGTGGTGGGCGCGGCTGGTGGCGTGTTGTCGGCGTGCGGCGGCGTCGGCTCGGGCGTTGCGGGCGCATCGGTCTCGGCGGGGGCATCGGCGCGCAGCATCAGGATCAGGTCGCCGGTGTTGAGGGTGTCGCCGACGGCGACCGCCAGCTCGCTGACCACCCCGGCGGCGGGGGCGGGGATCTCCATGGTCGCCTTGTCGCTCTCCAGGGTGAGCAGCGACTGGTCGAGCTCGACCCGGTCGCCGGGCGCGACCAGCACCTCGATCACCGGGATCTCGGAGAAGTCGCCGATGTCGGGCAGCAGCACCGCGGTGTCCTCGGTCGCCGTTGCCGTGGGTGGCGGCGTGCCCGTGGCCGGTTCCCGTGCCGCTGGCGCGTCCTCTGGCGCGGGGGTGGGCGGTGCTGCCTCGCGCGCAGGCTGTGGTGCGGCGGTGGGCGTCTGCGCCGGGGTGTCGGTCGGGCGGATGCTGAGTAACGGCGCGCCCATGCTCACCCGGTCGCCGACGGCGACCTTGAGGCGCTCGACCACCCCGGCGCGCGGCGCCGGGATCTCGATCGTCGCCTTGTCGCTCTCCAGGGTGAGGATGGATTGCTCCGCCTCGATACGATCGCCGGGGGCGACCAGGATCTCGATGATCTCGACGTCGGTGAAGTCCCCGATGTCGGGCAACAGGATGTCTTCGACGGTGGCCACTCGATGTCCTCCAATGCTGTGCGGGCGGTCTCAGACCGTCGTCGGGTTGGGCTTCTCCGGGTCGATCCGGTAGCGTTCGATCGCCTCGCTGACCCGCGCCGGTGGGATGGTGCCGGCGTCGGCGAGGGCCTTGAGCGCGGCCAGCGCGACATAGTGACGATTGACCTCGAAGAAGCGGCGCAGCTGGCTGCGGGTATCGCTGCGCCCGAAGCCATCGGTGCCGAGGGTGACATAGGCGCGCGGGACGTGCGGGCGGATCTGCTCGGCATAGGCGCGGATATAGTCGGTGGCGGCGATCACCGGTCCTTCGGTGGCGCCGAGCTGGGTCTCGACATAGCTGGTGCGCGGGGGCTGCTCGGGGTGGAGTCGGTTCCAGCGCTCGGCGTCGATACCGTCGCGGCGCAGTTCGTTGAAGCTGGTCACGCTCCACACGTCGGCGGCGATGTCGAAGTCGCGCGCCAGCAGCTCGGCGGCGGCGAGGGTCTCGCGGAGGATGGCGCCGGCGCCGAGTAGCTGTACCCGGTGCACGCCCTGCTCGGCGACATGGACGCGATGCAGCCCCTTGAGGATGCCGGTCTCGGCGCCTTCGGGCATCGGCGGCTGGACGTAGTTCTCGTTCATCGCGGTGATGTAGTAGAAGCGATCCTCCTGCACCTGGTACATCCGCCGCATCCCGTCCTGCACGATCACCGCCAGCTCGTAGGCGTAGGCGGGGTCGTAGGTGATGCAGTTGGGGATGGTGGCGGCGAGCACCGGGCTGTGACCGTCCTGGTGCTGCAGCCCCTCGCCGGCGAGGGT
This sequence comes from Marichromatium sp. AB32, assembly GCF_003718675.1. Classification (NCBI taxonomy): domain Bacteria; kingdom Pseudomonadati; phylum Pseudomonadota; class Gammaproteobacteria; order Chromatiales; family Chromatiaceae; genus Marichromatium; species Marichromatium sp. AB32. The sequence continues at coordinate 17,497 of NZ_RHFJ01000004.1, read as the reverse complement.
GGTGCGCCCGGCGGTGCCGCCGATGAGGAAGCCGCGCGCGCGCATGTCGCCGGCGGCCCAGGCCAGATCGCCGATGCGCTGGAAGCCGAACATCGAGTAGTAGATGTAGAAGGGGATCATGCTCTGGCCGTGGTTGGCGTAGGCCGTGGCCGCGGCGATCCAGGAGGACATGGCGCCGGCCTCGTTGATCCCCTCCTGGAGGATCTGCCCCTGCTTGTCCTCGCGGTAGAACATCACCTGATCGGCGTCGACCGGCTCGTAGAGCTGCCCCTGCGAGGAGTAGATGCCGAGCTGGCGGAACATCCCCTCCATGCCGAAGGTGCGCGCCTCGTCGGGGACGATGGGGACGACATAACGGCCGATCCCGGGGTCGCGGATGATCAGGGTGAGCAGCCGCACGAAGGCCATGGTGGTCGACATCTCCTTCTCGCCGCTGCCCTGCAGCAGCGACTCGAAGCGCTCCAGCGGCGGGATCTCGAGCGCCGGGGCCTCGACCTTGCGCGCCGGCAGGTGGCCGCCGCGCCGGGCCTCGCGCTCGCGCAGATAGGCCATCTCCGGGCTGTCGTCGGCGGGTTTGTAGAAGGGCGCGGCACCGATCTGGTCGTCGGAGATGGGGATATTGAAGCGATCGCGGAAGGCCTTGAGCGCGACCTCGCCCATCTTCTTCTGCGAGTGGGTGATGTTCATGCCTTCGCCGGCCACGCCCATGCCGTAGCCCTTGACCGTCTTGGCAAGGATCACGGTGGGCTTGCCGTTCGCCGTGGTCGCCGCGAGATAGGCGTTGTAGACCTTGATCGGGTCGTGTCCGCCGCGATTGAGCCGCCAGATGTCCTCGTCGGTCATGTTGGCGACCAGTTCCTTGAGCTCGGGATACTTGCCGAAGAAGTGCTCGCGGGTATAGGCGCCGCCCTTGGCCTTGTAGGCCTGATAGTCGCCGTCGACACATTCCTCCATGCGCTTGAGCAGCAGGCCCTGCTTGTCGCGGGCGAACAGCGGGTCCCAGTAGCGCCCCCAGACCACCTTGATGACGTTCCAGCCGGCGCCACGGAACACCGCCTCCAGCTCCTGGATGATCTTGGCGTTGCCGCGCACCGGGCCGTCGAGTCGCTGCAGGTTGCAGTTGACCACGAACACCAGGTTGTCGAGGCGTTCGCGCGCGGCCAGCGAGATCGCGCCGAGCGACTCGGGTTCGTCCATCTCGCCGTCACCGAGGAAGGCCCAGACCTTGCGGTCGGCGCTGTCGATCAGGCCGCGATGGTCGAGATAGCGCATGAAGCGCGCCTGATAGATGGCCATCAGCGGTCCCAACCCCATGGAGACGGTGGGGAACTGCCAGAACTCGGGCATCAGCCAGGGGTGGGGGTAGGAGGGCAGGCCGTTGCCGTCGACCTCCTGGCGGAAGTTGTAGAGCTGATCCTCGCTGATCCGTCCCTCGAGGTAGGCGCGGGCATAGATGCCTGGGGCCGAGTGTCCCTGCAGGAACACCAGATCGCCGCCGTGCTGCTCGCTGCGCGCGCGCAGGAAGTGGTTGTAGGCGACATCGAGCAGGGTGGCCGAGGAGGCGAAGCTGGCGATGTGGCCGCCGAGTTCGGACGACAGCCGGTTGGCCTGGATCACCATCGCCATCGCGTTCCAACGCACGAAGGAACGGATGCGCCGCTCCATCGCCAGGTCGCCGGGGAAGCGTTGCTCCTGGTGGACGGGGATGGTGTTGAGATAGGCGGTGTTGGCGCTGTAGGGCAGGTAGGCCCCGGAGCGGCGCGCCTTGTCGATCAGCCGCTCGAGCAGGAAGTGGGCGCGGTCGACCCCTTCGTTCTCGAACACGGCATCGAGCGCGTCGAGCCATTCCTGGGTTTCCTGGGGGTCGATATCGGGCTGCTTGGTCATGACGGTTCCCGGAAGAAGGTCCAATGCAATCGCACGAGCAGGGTCGCAGTATACTGATCTTTGCTAGAAATTAAATACTAATGATCCATTTTCTTAATATTAACGATCGCTGATCTATTGTCCTGTTTCATCCCTTCTCTGCCTGCGCCCGTGCTCGCCCGATATCAAGGGGCGCGAGGGATAGCGCACCTGCGATGTCGGCGAAGACGGTCACGGCACCGTGCAGCACCCGAGGACGATCGATCCGGCCCTCATGCTCGAGTGCGTCGAGGGTGAGGGTGAATGCCCGCCAGCGCGCCCCGACCGCGGCACCGTACGGATCGATGGCCTCGGTGGCGGTGAAGCGTGCGCCGAAGCGCGCGCGCAGACGGCGCGCGATCAGTTGTCCGCCGAGTGACGAGCCTTCGAGGACATAGAGCGCGCCGATGCCGCAGTCGATGCCCTGCTCGGCACACAGCCGTGCCGGCAGCGTGTTGTGCGGGGCGGGTGGTTCGGTGTCGAGTCGGGCAAGATCGTCGCGTAGCGCCGCGAGTCGTGGTCGAGCCCCGAGGCGTCGTCGCAGCGCGTCCGGCACGATCGTGGTGAGATGGGGTTCGAGCCCCTGATGGAGCAGGGTCAGGCGATAGAGATAGTCGCGGTATTCGTCCAGGGTCAGGTCGGGGGCGAGGAGGCGTCTGGACAGCGGCAGCGTCTCCACGGCCCGGTGCGCGGTTGCGGTGGCTTGACGCAGGGCTGTCGCCAGGGCGGCGGCGGGGGGAGGCGATATCGGTCGGGGGGCTTGGCTCATCGCGGCGCGCTCCAGCTCCATGAGGGCACAGGCAGTGTAGCATTGGCCCTGTGACGTCGATGGCGGGCATGATCGTTCGAGAGGGTCGGAGAGATGAGTGAGCTGGCGACACAGGGGTTCATCGCCGAGTGCGAACGCGAGCAACTGCAGCGCGCGCAGTCGATCCAGCCGTGCGGAGCGCTGCTCGGCGGTCGTCCCGGCGATGCGCGGATCCGCTTCGCCAGCGCCAATCTGGCGCACTGGCTCGGCGAGGAAGCGCAAGCGGTGCTCGGGCGGCTGTTGACCTCGCTGCTCCCCGACTTCCCGCCGCCGAGCGTGCCGGGTACCGAGGAGGGCGGCGACGATGCGTGGTTGCGTCCGAGCAGCGACAAGCGGTTCTATCCAGATCTCTGCATCGGTCCGCGGGGTGCGCTCGATGCGCTGCTCTCCTGCAGCGCCGAGACCTGGCTGCTGGAGTTCGAGCCGGCGCTTGCGCCCGCCGAGCGTCACGCGGCCTATCGGCCCGTTCCCCATCAGCTCTATCGCATGCCCTATAGCGCCGAGGACTGGTCGCGTCAGTGTCAGTTCCTGGTCGATACGCTGCGCCACATCACCGGTTTCTCGCGGGTGCTGCTCTATCGCTTCCGCGACGACGACTGCGGCGAGGTCGTCGCCGAGAGTCTGCGAGAAGGGCTCGATCCCTATCTCGGGCTGCGCTACCCGGCCTCGGACATCCCGCAGATCGCCCGTCGTCTGTATCTGCTCAATCCCCATCGCCAGATCCCCGACATCGCGGCAGCGCCGGTGCCGTTGCTCGCCGATCCCGAGGGGACGCTCGCCGACCTGACCCTGTCCGAGCTGCGCGCCGTCTCGCCGGTGCACCTGACCTATCTGCGCAACATGGGGGTGAGCGCCTCGCTCTCCTTCTCGCTGGTCGTCTCCGGGCGGCTGTGGGGGCTGATCGCCTGTCACCACGACCAGCCCGCGCAGCTGGCGCCGGCGTTGCGCGCGCGCTGCGCCGAGATGGCGCGCGCCTTCACCCTGGCCATCTACGGTTATCAGAGCACGCGGCGACTGATGGACGTCAGCGAGAGCGATCGCGAGATCGCCGCGCTGGTCGAGCGGCTCGGCAGTGGTGGCAACATCGAATCGGTGGCGACGGCGGGGGAGGGCTCACTTGCCGGGCAGTTGCTGGCGCTCGTCGGCGCGAGCGGCGCGGCGTTGATCGACGGTGAGCGCTGCACGACCTTCGGCCAGACGCCGCCGTGCGCGGCGCTCCTCGCGCTGTGTCGTTGGCTGGAGGCGAGCGAGACGCCGACGGTGTTCGCCACCGCGGCGCTTGCCGAGCACTATCCGCCGGCGCGGGAGTGGCGCGATCGCGGCAGCGGATTGCTCGCGGTACGGGTCGAGCGCGCCGGTGTCTCTGTCTCGCGCACCTTTCTGTGGTGGCGCCCGGAGCAGCCGCAGGAGGTGCACTGGGCGGGCGATCCACGCAAGGACGCGCTGGTGCGATCGGGCGATGGCGAGCTCTCGCCACGCGCCTCGTTCGCGCGTTGGGTCGAGGTCACCTCCGGCCAGGCCGAGCCCTGGGGCGAGCGTGAGCTGTTGCGGGCGAAGAGGTTCCGTGGACTGATCCTCCACGCCATCAACGCCGATCTGCTCGGTGCGCTCGGTGCAGGCTAGGTCCGATCCTCCTGCTGGTGCGTCTCGATCAGTTGCCGTTGGATCGCCGCACCGACCGGCTCGTAGTGGCTGAACTCGATGCTGTAGACCCCCTCGCCGCCGGTGATCGCCTTGAGCCGTGACTCATAGCCCTCGAGTTCGGCCAGCGGCACCTCGCCCTCGATCACCACTCGCCCCTGCGACCTGGTCTCGCTGCCGCTGATGCGACCGCGTCGTCCCGCAAGATCGCCGGCGAGGTCGCCCATCGCCTGCTCCTGGGCGCTGATGCGGATCTGCACGATGGGTTCGAGGATCGCCGGACGGGCCTGTTCGACGGCGGCGACGAAGGCCTTGCGCGCGGCGGTGACGAAGGCGATCTCCTTGGAGTCGACGGCGTGCGACTTGCCGTCATAGACGGTGACCTGGATGTCCTGCAGCGGGTAGCCGGCGATCACCCCTTCGTCGAGGACCTGGCGTACCCCCTTCTCGATCGAGGGGATGAAGTTGCCGGGGATGGCGCCGCCCACCACCGCGTCGACGAAGCGGAATCCCGTGCCGCGCGGGGTCGGCTCGATGCGCAGGTAGACCTCGCCGAACTGACCCGCGCCACCGGTCTGCTTCTTGTGCCGATAGTGTCCCTCGGCGGGGGCGGTGATGGTCTCGCGATAGGGGATGCGCGGCGGCCGGGTATCGACCTCGACGTGGAACTGGTCGGCGAGGCGCTCGATCAGCAGCTTGAGGTGAAAGGCGCCGAGTCCGCGGATCACCGTCTCGTTGGTCGCGGCGTGATGATCGACCTTGAAGCAGGGGTCCTCGTCCTGGAGCTTGTGCAGCGCCTCGGTGAGCTTCTGCTCGTCGCCGCGACGACTCGGCGTGATCGCCAGTCCGTGGAGCGGGATCGGGTAGTCGGTACGGGCGAGGTGGAAGTGATCCTCGTCGTGCGAGTCGTGCAGCACGGCATCGAGATGGACCTCGTCGACCCGGGAGACGGCGAGGATGTCACCCGGCACCCCGTCCTCGACCTCGATCAACTCTCTGCCCTGCAGCCGGTAGAGATGGGTGACCTTGAACGGCTTGCGCGCGTCGCCGACGAACAGTGCGCTGGTCGGGGTGATGCGTCCCTGGTGGATGCGGAAGATGCCGAGTCGACCGCGGTAGGGGTCGTTGAGCACCTTGAACACATGGGCGATGGCGTGACGCTCGGGGTCGGGACTGACGGCGACCGGCTCGGCCGCCTCGTCCTCGCCCTTGAGGAAGGCCGGCGGGTTGCCCTCGGCGGGGTTGGGCATCAGCCGGGCGATCACCTCGAGCAGCTCGGGGATGCCGGCCCCGGTGCGTGCCGAGACGAAGCAGATCGGAATCAGGTGGGTGTCGCGCAGCGCCGCTTCGAAGGGGTCATGAAGTTGCTCGGGCGCGAGGGTCTGACCCTGTTCGAGATAGGTCTCCATCAGCGCCTCGTCGAGCTCGACCACCTGGTCGACGATCTGCTCGTGGGCCGCGCTCACCGAGGAGAAGTCGGTGGCATTCTCCGCCGGGTTGAAGAAGCAGTCGGCGACCCGTTCGCCGCCCCCTGCAGGCAGGTTGATCGGCAGGCAGGCCGGGCCGAAGCCGTCGCGAATCTGCTCGGTCAGTGCGCCGAGATCGAGATCGGCTGCATCGATCTGGTTGACGATGATCATCCGGCAGAGCCCGCGACCGTCGAGCATCTTCATCAGTCGGGCGGTCATCGGCTCGATCCCGGCCTGGGCGTTGATCACCAGGGCGGCGGTCTCGACCGCGGGCAGGACCGCCAGGCTGCGCCCGAGCAGGTCGGGCAGCCCCGGGGTGTCGATCAGGTTGACCCGGCGCGCTTCGATGGGGAAGCCGACGATGGCCGCGTCGATCGAGTGTCCGAGCGCCTGTTCGCGTGGATCCTGGTCGCAGACCGCAGGACCGCGCTCGGCGGCCGTGGCGGCGGGGGTTGCGCCGGTCGCTGCAAGCAGCGCCTCGGCCAGGGAGGTCTTGCCGGCACCGGCATGACCGATCAGGGCGATATTGCGGACGTCATCAGCATTGTGGTCGGACATCGTTGCTCCCGTCGTTGTGCAGCACGTTGCAGGGGCGCGGGATCGCGTCGCAGCAATGGTGTCATGACAGGGAGTATAGATGGCAATCACCGGGGGATCGGCGGGGTGGGATTGAATCGCCGCGCGGGGTGCGCCAGATCAATCGGGATGGAGTGGATAAAAAGAGGCGGCCGATCGGCCGCCGAAGGACGCACAGTCTGTCAGGGATCCGCATCACTTGGGGGCGGATTCCCTCGATGCTGTGGCGCCAGGCCGATGGATGGAGTCACCGTCCTGGTGCCATGGACCATTCCGTCGAATGGACGATAATCAAGGCGATGATCGAAATGTCTCTCGCCTCGATCCTTGAGCCAGAAGGCTAGCACAGAACCGGAGATTGGCTATGGAACTCGTTCTCAAATCCGCCGCCTTTGTCGATGGCGGGGAGATCCCGGCGCGTCTGACGTGTCATGGCGAGGACCGATCTCCGCCGCTGTGCTGGTCCGATCCTCCGGAGGGCACACGGAGCCTGGTGCTGATCGTCGATGACCCGGATGCGCCGGATCCGGCAGCGCCAAGGATGGTATGGGACCACTGGGTGCTTTTCAATCTGCCGCCGACGTGCCGTGAGCTGGTCGAGGGGGTGGACCCGACGACCGGCCTGCCGCCGGGTGTCGGCCAGGGCCTCAACAGCTGGGGGCGGACGGGTTACGGCGGGCCCTGCCCGCCGGTCGGTCGACATCGTTATTTCCACCGTCTCTATGCCCTCGATACCCGTCTGCCCGATGAGCTGGGGACGCCGACCAAGGATCGGCTGCTGCTGGCGATGGAGGAGCACATCATCGCTCGCGCGATGTTGGTCGGGGTCTATGGCGAGGAGTGAGGGTGGATGAGGGCAGGTGGCGCGCGGCGGGTGCCGCGCGCCGGCGCCGCTGCGCGCTCAGGGCAGGGCGCGATCGATGACGACCGCAGTGGCGGTGGTCTCGCGGGTATCGATCGTTTCGCTTTGACCCTCTAGATCTCCGGGCTGCGGTGCCGCCTCGCCGCTGCGCGAGATTCGGGCGGTGACCTGGATCTCGGCGTGGGCCGAGAGACGCATCCCCGGGGCCATCGCCATGCTGTCGTCGAGGGCGAGCGTGGCCGGCAGCGATCCGGCCTGCAACCGCTGGGCGGCCAGCGGCATCGCCGGGCCGGAGGTGGCGCGGGCGAACACGAAGACGGTGTCCTCGGCGGCGACCTCGGCGGCAAGCGCCGGGTCCAGGCTCACGCTCACCTCGATGCGTTCGGCGCCGACGGCCTCCGTTGACTCATCGCTCGACCCCTCGACCGGGGCAGCGACCGGCTCCTCGGTCGCGGCCTTGGCTGCGGCGATGCCGGCACGGCGGCGTGCCTCGTCGACCATCTCCTGCAGCTCGGCGGCCTCCTGGCTGCCGGGCTCGAACTCGTCGAGGATCTTCTGCCAGGCGACCGCGGCGGCCTGGAACTGGCCGTGCTGGAAGGCCATCAATCCGGCCAGCCAGCGGGCGTTGACGTTCTGCGGGTCGAGTTCGAGCGCCGCGCGCACCAGCTCGGCGGGCTTGCCCTCGAGACTGCGATCGGGGCGGTTGGCGGCGATCGCCTCGGCATAGGCGAGCATCACGTCGAGTCGCTCGGGGGCGAGCCGGTAGGCGCTGGCCACCGCCTCGAGTCCGTCCTCCGGGCGCTTCAGGGCGAAGTAGGTCCGCCCCATCATCAGCCAGCCCTCGACGTCGTCGGGGTTGTCCTCGAGGCGCTTGGCCAGGCGCTGTACCAGCACCTCCATCGATTGATCGGCGCCCTGGTCCTCGGCGGGCAGGCCGCGCGCGGCCAGTTCCATGCGCTCGATCACCGTCGGTTCGCCAAGCTGCAGATAGAGCAGGGTGGCGGTGCCGGGGAGCGCCAGCGCGAGCAGCAGCGCCAGCGTCCAGCGTCCGAGCCGCGAAGCGCCGTGCGCGTCGACCGGCTGACTGCCGTCGACGTCGTGGAGCAGGTCACGCTCGAGGTCGTGACGCGCAGCGTCGTAGCGGGCACGGTCGAGATAGCCGGACTCGAGGTCGGCGTCGAGTTCCTGCAATCGCTGGCGGAAGACCTCGAGATTGAGCGCGTCCTGGGCGGGCTCATGTTGCTCCGGGGTCGGACGCAGCAGCGGCGTGACGACGAAGAGGAAGGCCAGGCCGATCAGCCCGGCGGCGAGTATCCAGAAGATGATCATGGGGCGCTAGTCTCGTTGCTCGTCGTCGCGCGAGGCGATCAGTTGCTGGAGTCGGGCGCGTTCGTCCGCGGTGAGGTCCTGCTCGGGCTCGGCCTTCTTGCGTCTGATCGCGCGCCACAGCAGCAGCCCGGCGCCGCCGACCAGTACGAAGGGGCCGAACCAGAGGATATAGGTCGAGGGCTTGATCGGCGGATCGTAGAGCACGAAGTCGCCGTAGCGGGCGACCAGGAAGTCGACGACCTCCTTGCGACTCTGACCCTCGCGCATCATCGCGTAGACCTCCTCGCGCAGGTCCTGGGCGACCCCGGCCTGGGAGCCGGCGAGCGATTCGTTCTGACAGACCAGACAGCGCAACTCGCTGATCAGGTCGCGGAAGTCCTCGAACTGGTTCGGGTCCTCGAAGGTGAACTCCTCGAGGGTGTAGCCCTGGGCGGTGCCGGCGAGCAGGGCGCCGGCGAGTGCCATCCCGGCGAGCAGTGGACGGTGGTGACGACGCTTCATGAGTTCCTCGCGCGATACTGCTCGACGATCGGACGGATCTTCTCCTCCCACACCTCGGGGGTGATGGGACCGATCTCCTTGTGACGGATGATGCCCTCGGGGTCGACCACGAAGGTCTCCGGGGCGCCGTAGACGCCCCAGTCGATGCCGGCCTCGTTGTCCGGGTCGTAGAGCGAGACGGTATAGGGGTTGCCGTACTGGCGCAGCATCAGCAGCGCGCTGGCGCGGTCGTCCTTCCAGTTGAAGCCGATCACGCGGACGCCGTGCTCGCGAGCGATGCGCAGCAGCTCGGCGTGCTCCTGGCGGCAGGACGGGCACCACGAGGCCCAGACGTTGACCAGCGAGACCTCGCCGAGCAGCAGTTCGCGATCGAGTCGCTGCTGCGGGTCCTTCAGCGAGGGCAGGTCGAACTCGGGCGCGGGCTTGCCCACCAGTGGCGAGGGGACCTTGCGCGGGTCGAGCTGCAGCCCGTAGAAGAGCAGCGCGGCGAGGACCAGGAAGATCCCCAGCGGGATCAGTGCGCGGGTTTTTGAACCTTTCATCTGCATACCTTGCGGGTCTGGGTCAGGCGGCGCTCGTCGCCGCGCCGGACGGCGCGGTGGCGCGGTTGCGAACGCTGCGATAGCGCCGGTCGCTGGCGGCGAGCACGCCGCCGAGCGCCATCAGGATGGCGCCCAGCCAGATCCAGCGGACATAGGGCTTGTAGTAGAGACGCAGTGCCCAGTCGCCGCTGTTGCCGATCGGCTCGCCGAGCGAGACATAGATGTCGCGCAGCAGCCCGGCGTCGATCGCCGCCTCGGTCAACGGCATGCCGCCGGAGACATAGCGACGCTTCTCGGGGTGGAGCACGGCGATCTCGCGCTCACCGTCGTAGACCACGAACTCGCCGCGCTGGGCGGTGTAGTTGGGGCCCTCGACCGGGGTGACGCCGTTGAACAGGAAGCGGTAGCCGGAGGCCTCGTGGACATCACCCGGCGACATCCGCACGTCGGTCTCGGCGCCGTCGTTGGAGACCAGGGTGACGCCGACGATGAACACCGCCAGCCCCAGGTGCGCCAGCAGCATGCCGTAGTAGCTGCGACTGCTGGGGTTGATGTCGCGGCGCAGCGCGCGCAGCCCGCCCTTGTGCTTGAGACGATCGAGCAGGCTGGCCAGATGGGTGACCACCAGCCACAGGCTCATGCCGATGCCCAGGCCGACACCGATGTCGCGCGCCGAGAAGCCGGGCCAGGAGACCAGCAGGAAGGCGGCGATGCCGAGCGCGGCGGCGAGCCACAGCGCGCGCAGCAGTCGCACCGGCTCGTCATGCTTCCAGCGGGTGTTGGGACCGACCCCGGTGGCCAGCACCAGCAGTGGCGAGAGCGCGACGAACATCTTGTTGAACCAGGGGAAGCCGACCGAGATCTTGCCCCAGCCGGCGGCCTCGTAGATCAGCGGCGCCAGGGTGCCGAACAGCACCAGCACGGTGAGGGTGGCGAACAGCAGGTTGTTGACCAGCAGGAAGCTCTCGCGCGAGAGCAGGTCGAAGCGCCCGCCGCCGGAGATGTCGGTCGCGCGCCAAGCGTAGAGCGCGAGCGAGCCGCCGATCACCACGCAGAGAAACAGCAGGATGAAGGAGCCGCGCGTTGGATCGGTGGCAAAGGCGTGCACCGAGGTCAGCACCCCGGAGCGCACCAGGAAGGTGCCGAGCAGCGACAGCGAGAAGGCCGAGATGGCGAGCAGCACGGTCCAGCTCTTGAAGGCCGCGCGCTTCTCGGTGACCGCCAGCGAGTGGATCAGCGCGGTGCCGACCAGCCAGGGCATGAAGGAAGCGTTCTCGACCGGGTCCCAGAACCACCAGCCGCCCCAGCCGAGCTCGTAATAGGCCCACCAGGAGCCGAGCGCGATGCCGATGGTGAGAAAGACCCAGGCAACGGTGGTCCAGGGGCGCGACCAGCGCGCCCAGGCCGCATCGAGCTTGCCGCCGATCAGCGCGGCGATGGCGAAGGCGAAGGCCACCGAGAAGCCGACATAGCCCATGTAGAGCATCGGCGGATGGATCGCCAGCCCCGGGTCCTGGAGCAGCGGATTGAGGTCGCGGCCCTCGAGCGGTGCGGGATAGATGCGCTCGAAGGGGTTGGAGGTCAGCAGCATGAACAGCAGGAAGCCGATCGCCACCATGCCCATCACCGCCAGCACCCGCGCCACCATCGGCAGCGGCAGGTTGTTGCTGTAGGCGGCCACCGCCGCGCCCCAGCCGGCGAGCATCAGCGCCCAGAGCAGCAGCGAGCCCTCGTGTGCGCCCCAGATCGCCGAGACCTTGTAGATCAGCGGCATCAGGGTGTTGGAGTTGCTGGCGACGTAGATCACCGAGAAGTCGTCGGTGAGAAAGGCCAGCAGCAGACAGCCGAAGGCGATGCCGATGAAGGTGAGCTGACCCCAGGCCAGCGGGCGCGCCATCACCATCCAGGTGCGGTTGCCGGTGAACGAGCCGGCCAGCGGCAGCACCGCCTGCACCAGGGTGATCGCGAGGGCGAGGATCAGGGCGAAGTGCCCGAGTTCAGGAACCATCAGTTGGATACTCCGGCCGTCTCCGCGGTGTCCGATGCACCCTCGGCCTGGGCCGTCTGCAGGGTGCTCTCGACCTCGGGGGGCATGTAGCTTTCATCGTGCTTGGCGAGGACCTCGTCGGCGTAGAACACGCCGTCGGGGCCGAGCCGTCCCTTGGTGACCACGCCCTGACCCTCGCTGAACAGGTCGGGGAGAATGCCGGTATAGGCGACGGTGACGGTCTCGGCGTTGTCGGTGACATCGAAGTGCACCGTCAGCCCGTCCTCCTGGCGCGCGATGCTGCCCTCGGTGACCAGTCCACCGAGGCGGAAGACGCGATCCTGGGGGGCCTCGTTGGCCAGCACCTGGGTCGGGCTGAAAAAGTAGGAGATGTTGCTGTTGAGCGCGGTCAGCGCCAGGGTGGCGGCGGTGCCGACACCGACGATGGCCAGGGCGACGAACAGCAGGCGTTTCTGTCGGGGTTTCATTGATCGTTGGCTCCTGCGTCACGAATCCGCATCAATCGACCGAGCCGGGCGCGAATGGTTCGCTGGCGCGCGCGCAACTGCAGCACCTCGATCACCAGCAGGAGGGCGGTCATGCCGTAGGCCCCCCAGACGAAGAAGGCGTAGCCGCCCTGGGCGAAGAAGTCGCTCATGCCTTGTCCCCCGTGTCGAGCAGGTCGCGCACCCAGGCGCTCTCGGACTCACGCTGCAGGATGATGCCGCGTAGTCGCATGAAGCTGGTGGCGAAGGAATAGGTCCAGAATCCGAAGGTCATCGCCAGCATCGCGAAGAGGATGTTGGCGTCGATCTGGGTGAGGTCGGAGCGCTGGTGCAGCGCGGCGCACTGGTTGGGATCGGGGCAGTTGATCGACCAGAAGATCACCGGGACCATGATCAGCCCGACGATCGCCAGCAGCGCCGCGGCGCGATCGGCGCGGCGCACGTCGTCGATCGCCGAGTGCAGCGCGATATAGCCGATGTAGAGGAAGAACAGCACCAGCTCGGAGGTCAGGCGCGGGTCCCAGTCCCAGTAGGTGCCCCAGCTCGGTCGGCCCCAGAAGGCCCCGGTCCACAGTGCTAGGAAGGTGAAGATCGCGCCGGTGGGGGCGACGGCATTGGCCATCATGAACGACAACCGGGTGTTGAACACCAGTCCGATCGCCGCCCAGCCGACCATCACCACGTAGAGCCACATCGACATCCAGGCCGCCGGCACGTGGATGAAGATGATGCGGTAGTACTCCTTCTGGGCATTGCTGCCGCCGAGTCGGTCGGCGGTCTCGAAGAAGCCCCAGTAGAGCCCGAGCCCGAGCAGGATCAGGGTGATGATCCAGAAGGCCGGGACCAGCCTGCCGGCGATCGGGTAGAAGGAGGCGGGCGAGGCGAATTTGAACCAGTTCAGTGCCATGGCGGGTGTCTGCGTTCGCTTGAGGGTTTATTCGAGTGAGATCTTGAGCGCGGCGGCGGCGGCCACCGGGGCGAAGACCAATGTCACCAGCAGGAAGGCGCCGAGCAGCTCGAAGTAGGGCCGGGTGTCGGCGACCGAGACCGTGGCGGCGACGTCGATCGCCCCGGCGCCGTAGACCAGCACCGGGATGTAGAGCGGCAGGATCAGCAGCGCCAGCAGGATGCCGCCGCCGCGCAGCCCCAGGGTCAGCGCCGCGCCGATCGCCCCGAGCAGGCTGAGTACCGGGGTGCCGATCAGCAGGGTGAGCATCATCACCCCGACGGCGGCGCCGGTGAGGTGGTACTGCATCCCCACCAGCGGGGCGATCAGCACCAGCGGCAGCCCGGTGAGCAGCCAGTGGGCGGTGATCTTGGCCAGCACCAGCAGCGCGCGCGGCTGATCGGTGAGCAGCATCTGCTCGAGGGTGCCGTCGACATGATCGGCGGCGAACAGCCGTTCGAGTGCGAGCATCGAGGCGAGCAGCGCCGCCACCCAGACCACGCCCGGGCCGAGCGTCTGCAGCACCTCGCGCTCGGTACCGACGCCGAGCGGGAAGAGGCTCACCACGATGACGAAGAAGAACAGACTGGTCAGCACGTCCGTGCCGCGTCTGAGCGCGAGGGTGAGGTCGCGCGAGAGGATGCACCAGAAGAGTCGCAACACCGGTGGTTCAGCTCCCGAGGTCGAGTCGCGCGACCTGCCCCGAGGTCAGGGGCACGTCCTGATGGGTGGTGAGCACGACGATGCCGCCGCCGGCGACGTGCTCGGCGATCAACGTCTCGAGCAGCGCCACGGCAGCGGTGTCGAGCGCGGTGAAGGGCTCGTCGAGCACCCACAGCGGCGCGCGGCTGAGCACCAGTCGCGCCAGCGCCACCCGCTTCTTCTGCCCCTGCGAGAGCATCCGCGTCGGCAGATCCTCGAAGCCCTGCAGACCGATGCGCGCGAGCGCCGCCCACAGCGCCTGCTCGTCGAGGCGCTCGCCGTCGAGGGTGGTGGTGACGCGCAGGTTCTCGACCCCGGTCAGGTCGCCCTTGATGCCGTTGAGGTGGCCGAAGTAGAGGAGGTCGCGGTGGTACTCGTCACCGAGTTCGGCGATCGGGGTGCCGCGCCAGCGGATCTTGCCGCGCTCCGGGGTGAACAGACCGCAGAGTGCACGCAGCAGGGTGGTCTTGCCGCTACCGTTGCGACCGCGCACGTGCAGCAGGGTGCCGCCCCCGACCTCGACGTCCAGCGCGCTGAAGAGCAGCCGATCACCGCGTCGGCATTCGAGCTGCACTACCTCAAGCATGTCGTTCAGGGGTCCGGTCCATTGCTGCGGCGCATCCCCCGCACGGGGCGGGTGCGCCCGGTTCTGACGTCTGGCGGGCCGCCGCGGGCCGCCGGGTCGAGCCGGCAACCTTAAACGCTGGTGACGTATTACTCAACATCGCTGCCTCGCGCCGGGTCGCGGCGACGGATCTGCCAGCAGTTGTGGATGCGCGGGTTGCGCGCGAAGTCGTGCGGCAGCGTTTGTGCGGTGAGGTCGGTGATCTCGAGCCGGGGCAGGGCGGCATGGTCCATGCGGAAGCCGCGGCGGTTGTTGGAGAAGATCAGCGTGCCCGTGGGGGCGAGCAGGCGCATCGTCGCCGCGATCAGGTCGACATGATCGCGCTGCACGTCGAAGGTGCCCTGCATCCGCTTGGAGCTGGAGAAGCTCGGCGGATCGAGGAAGATCAGGTCGAATTCGCGTCGTCCGGCGTGACGTTCGATCCACTGCAGACAGTCGGCCTGGACCAGGGTGTGGTCGTGCCCGCCGATGTCGTTGAGCACCAGATTGCGCTCGGCCCAGTCGAGATAGGTGCGCGACATGTCCACCGTGGTGGTGGAGCGCGCGCCGCCGCGCGCGGCATAGACGGTGGCGCTGGCGGTGTAGGCAAAGAGGTTGAGGAAGCGCGCGCCCGCGGCCAGCCGCCCGACCAGGGCGCGGGTGTCGCGGTGATCGAGAAACAGGCCGGTGTCGAGATAGTCCTCGAAGTTGACGAGGAAGCGATGGCCGCCCTCGGCGACCTCATGGAAGCGACGGGTCTCGGCGATGCGCTCGTACTGGCTGGCGCCTTTCTGCTGGCGACGGACCTTGAAATGGACCTGACCGGCGGGGATCTCGAGCACCTCGGGGATCATCGTCATCGCCTCGCGGGCGCGCAGTCGCGCGCGCTTCTGATCGACACTCGCCGGCGGGGCGTACTCCTGGACGTTGACCCAGCGTCCGTCGACGCCGCCGTAGACGTCGATGGCGAAGGCGTACTCGGGCAGGTCGGCGTCATAGAGACGGTAGCAGTCGATCGCCTCGCGCTTGCACCACTTGCGCAGTGCCTTGAGGTTCTTGCGCAGCCGGTTGGCGAACATCTCGGCGCCGGGGCCGAGCGACTCGGGTGGCAACGGGCGCGGGCGGTTGGTGGCGAAGCGCTCGGCCTCGATCTGGAAGTGCAGCAGGCGGCACTCGATCGGGCCGTTGTAGAGGGTGTGGGTGCGGTGCGCGCGCAGTCCGAGCTGGTGACCGAGCTCGGGCGAGCCGGTGAACACCGCCGCCCGCCAGCCGAGGAAGCGCTCGCGCAGCACCGAGCCGAGTCGCGCGTAGAGCGCCTCGAGGTCGTCGTCGGCGCCGAGGCGCTCGCCATAGGGCGGGTTGACGATCACCAGCCCGCGATCCTCGGCATGCACCGGCTGGCAGTCGCTCAGCTCGCGCCGCTCGAAGTGCGCGAGGCCGGTGAGCCCGGCCAGCGCCAGATCGTCGATCGCCACGCGGATGGCGTTGGGGTTGCAGTCGTAGCCGCGCAGGGTGCCGACGCGTTCGCGCCCGGCCTCGGCGCGCGCGCGCGCCTCCTCGCACAGCGCCGCCCACACCTCGGGCTGGTGCGCCGACCAGCCGAGGAAACCGAAGTGTTCGCGCAGCAGGCCCGGGGCGATGTCGGCGGCGATCAGCGCCCCCTCGATCACCAGGGTGCCGGAGCCGCACATCGGGTCGAGCAGTGCCGCGCCCTCGGCGGCCAGCTCGGGCCAGCCGGCGCGCAGCAGCAGCGCGGCGGCGAGGTTCTCCTTGAGCGGCGCGGCCGAGCCCTGACGGCGATAGCCGCGCCGGTGCAGCGAGCCGCCGGAGAGATCGAGGCTGACGGTGACCTGGTCGCGCTGGGCATAGACGTGGATGCCGATGTCCGGCCATTCGGTATCGACGTCCGGGCGCTGCCCACAACGCGCCGAGAAGCGGTCGACGATGGCGTCCTTGACGCGCAGGGTGGCGTAGTGTCGGTTCGGGGTCGCGTTCAGCGTGCCGTCGAACTGCACCGCGATGCTCTGCGCCGGCGAGAAGTGATCCTCCCAGGGCAGCTCGGTGACCCCGGCATAGAGCGCGTCGGCGTCCTCGGCGGCGAACTCGGCCAGCGGCAGCAGGATGCGGTTGGCCACGCGCGACCACAGACAGGCGCGGTAGGCCGCCTCCAGGTCGCCCGAGAAGCGCGCGCCGCCTCGGGTCTCGGTGGCGTCGGCGAGCCCCAGCCCGCGCAGTTCGTCGGCGAGCAGATCGCCCATGTGTTTCGGGGCCGAGGCGAAGAAGGTGTGACGCGACATGCGGTGCGGGGACTCCTTGGGGTGACGCGCGCCGGCGCGTCCGAATGGGATGGCGTGGGGTGGGATTATACGGCGCCCGCCGGATGGCGGGCGCTGCGTCCGCTCAATCGCCCTTGTTGAGCAGGGCGCCGAGGCCTGCGAAGGGGTTGTGGGTGGTCTCCTTCTGACCGTCTTCGCGAGTGCGGGTGCGGCCCCCGGCCTTGGCGGCGAGGTGCTCCTCGTACTTCTGGTGTTCGTTGTCGTGACAGTACAGACACAGCAACTCCCAGTTGCTGCCGTCTGCCGGGTTGTTGTCGTGGTCCATGTCCTTGTGGTGGACGGTGAGCTCGTGCAGGTTCTCGCGGGTGAAGGTGCGTGCGCAGCGACCACAGACCCAGGGGTAGAGCTTGAGCGCCTGTTCGCGGTAACCGGCGGCGCGGTCGTCGCTGGCCTTGCGCGCGGCGGCGACCACGCGATCGAGCTTCTCGGTATTGATCGGCTTGCCGGTGCGCCCGTGACGTGGGGGATCGGTTGGCATGAGGTCCTCGGTACTTGGTTGAATGCGGTGCGAGTGAAGATTAAACCAGCGCGCCCCTGATGGCATCAGACAGGGGCGAGGAGTGGACGTTCATTCTCGCGCATATAAATGAACGCGCGCGCGAGAGGAGGTCGAAGTGACGAGAGGATGAAAAAAGTGTTGACGTTTTTCGAGAAGCGTCTAAAATGCGCAGCTCGCTCAGGGCAGAGCGGCCCGGATCACCAACCGATTCGGGGTTGACCGGAAAAAAAGACGGTTGACACGGAATACGGAATCCAGTTTAATAGGCGGCTCGCAACGGATCG
>NZ_RHFJ01000049.1:0-21648 GCF_003718675.1 Marichromatium sp. AB32 | reverse complement strand
GCCGCCCGGGGCGAGCGAGGGCGCAGTGGCAGCCAGTCGTCGATGACTAGGGTAAACTGTGTGCGCAACACCGGTCGCCGACATCGCCGGCGACCATTCCGATGACCCGGAGCGGTTCGGCCGCCTCAGTCTCCAGCCAATCGCAGATCGCCGAACCGGCGACAGGTGTCAATGGACAAATCGCGCATCATCAAGAAGTACCCCAACCGGCGCCTCTACGACACCGAGATCAGTCGTTACATCACCCTGGCCGACGTCCGTGCCCTGGTGATGGGCGGCGTCCCCTTCAAGGTGTTCGACACCGCCAACGATACCGACATCACCCGGGCGATCCTGTTGCAGATCATGCTCGAGGAGGAGAGCGGCGGCGAGCCGCTGTTCAGCGCCAACATGCTGGCGCAGATCATCCGCTTCTATGGCGGCACCCTGCAGGGCACCTTTGCGCGCTATCTCGAGGGCGCGCTGGACGTGTTCGCCAGGCAGCAGCAGGAGCTGACCCAGTCGTGGGCCGATACCCCGCTCGACACCATGACCCGCATGGCGCAGCAGAACGTCGAGCTGTGGGGCGAGCTGCAGCGCGAGTTCATGCGGAGCGCCGGCTTCGATCTCGGTCGTGATCGCGACAAGCCCAAGCCCCCCGACGACAGCGACTGATCCGCCTGCCTTGCCGATCGCGCCCGGTCCACGGGCGTGCCTCAGCGCGGCGTCGGTGTCGCGCCATCCCCGAAGATTGAATTTCGTCAATGCTGAAGATTAAAAAAATCTTCATTGACGCTTCCGTGTACGGGGTCTATTGTGCACTGCAACAAATGCTGCAACGCACAAACCTTCGGAGATGACCCATGAGCACGAACGAAACCTTCAAGACCTTCAACGACATGACCACCAAGGGCATGGATCGCATGACCAGCCTCGGTGAACTCAACGTCAGTATCTTCGAGAAGCTCGCCAGCCGTCAGATGGACGCGCTGAACCTCTACATGGACCACTCGATGCGGCTGATGACGCTTGCCACCGAGTCGAAGGGGTACAATGAGTTCTTCAAGGGCCAGGTCGAGGCGACCAAGGCGTTGACCGAGCGTATGATGGACGAGAGCAAGGCCACCATGCAGGTGCTCGGCGAGACCCGCGAGGAGTATCGCACCTGGCTCGAGAAGAACATGGCCGAGATCGGCGCCGACGTGCGCAAGGGCGTGGCCGCGAGCTGACGTCCGCAGACCGCGCGGTCCAGTACCGGACCGCCATTGACAATGACCCCGGCCGGAGTGCCGGGGCGTTGTGGATGAAGGATGCGGGTCCGCCCCGAGACGGGGCGGACCCGAACGACGACAAGACCTGAGGAGGAAACAGATATGTCTCGTATTGCGCTCGTCACCGGTGGTATCGGCGGTATCGGGACCGCCATCTGCAAGCGCCTCGCCGCCGATGGCTGCGTGGTGATCGCCAACCACCATCCCGCCGAGACCGAGGTCGCCGAGACCTGGAAGCGCGAGCGCGCCGCCGAGGGGTTGGAGTTCGACACCATCGCCGCCGACGTGGCCGATCCCGAGGACTGCGCACGGATGGCCGCAGCGATCGCCGAGCGTCATGGTCCGGTCGACATCCTCGTCAATTGCGCCGGCATCACCCGCGACAAGACCTTCAAGCGGATGGAGCCGGAGCACTGGAACGCCGTCCTCGACATCAACCTCAAGAGCGTCTTCAATGTCACCAAGCCGCTCTGGGAAGGCATGCTCGAGCGCGGTTTCGGGCGTATCATCAACATCTCGTCGGTGAATGGCCAAAAGGGTCAGTTCGGTCAGACCAACTACTCGGCGGCCAAGGCCGGCATGCATGGCTTCACCATGGCGCTGGCTCAGGAAGGGGCCGCCAAGGGTGTGACCGTGAACACGGTTTCGCCCGGTTATGTCGAGACTGCCATGACCCTGGCAATGAAGGACGAGGTCCGCGAGAGTATCATCTCCGGTATCCCGATGCGCCGCATGGCGCAGCCCGAAGAGATCGCCGCCGCGGTCGCCTTCCTCGCGAGCGACGAGACCGCCTATGTCACCGGCGCCAATCTGCCGGTCAATGGCGGACTCTTCATCCACTGAATTCGGACGAGGTCCGGCGAAAAAAACACCATGCCGGACCCCAATGGTCCTACAGAGTCCTCCTCGTCTCTCTCACTATGAGACGTTTGCAGCCCGGCCCCGCGCCGGGCTTTTTTTTGTCTGCCCGAATCAGCGCGCGCGGTAGCGCAGCGCCAGGAGTCGCTTGAGTGCGGCGAGTGTCGGGGTGGTGTTGATCAGCAGCGGCAGCGCGCCCTTGAGGTTGCCGCGGTTGACCAGGCGGAGGAAGTCGCCCGGCGGTAGCGTCTCGCCGGCGAGGCGGCGACGCAGGATCTCGAGCGAGTCGAGGTGGCGCGGGGCGAGCTGGTCGCGATGCTTGGCGACGAAGCGTCCCAGTCCCTCGAGCACCCGGGTACGATCCCCGGAGATGCGTGCCAGCTCGTGGTCCTTGAACTGCACATAGCTCGCCTCGCGCAAGCGGTAGGCGGCGCCGCGCGCCGTCACCAGTCGTACCCAGGTGTCGTAGTCCTGCAGTGCCGGCAGCGCCGGGTCGAAGCCGCCGATCTCGCGCAGCCACGCGGTGCGGGTGAGGATCTGATTGCCCAGCCGGTTGTAATGGAGCATCGCCTCGAGGTCGATCCGCCCGACATCGACCCGGCGGGTGATGTCGCCCCGTGGGGTGCGCTCGCGGACGGAGCTGCTCACGCACGACCACTGCCCTTCGGCGAAGCGTGCCAGCAGCCCGCTCAACCGCCCTGGGAGGAAGGCGTCGTCGTCGTCGAGCCCGGTGATCAGCGCGCCGCGCGCATCGGCGATGGCGCGATTGCGCGCGGCGCAGGCCCCGCCCGGCTCGGGCTGGCGCAGATAGCGCAGCCGCGCGCGTGCCGGGTGCGCCGCGATCCGCGCCGCGGTGTCATCGGTCGAGGCGTCGTCGACCACGATCAGCTCCAGGTGCGGATAGTCCTGGGCGAGTACCGAGTCGATCGCGCGCATCAGCAGCGCGGCGCGGTTGCGGGTCGGCAGGTAGACGCTGATCAGCGGGTGTTCGGCGAGGATCTCGGGCATCGGGTCAGGGCAGGGGTTGGTCGCGCCAGGCGGCGAGCCCGGTCGCGCCGCGCGCCGGGTCGAGCTGGGTGGCGAGGTTGAGCAGGGCGAGCAATTGTGCTCGGGGGCGCTGGTCGGCGGTGTCGAGGAGCGGCCGCCAGGCGCCCGGGTCGAGCTCGGGGCAGTGTTCGAGCTGATGGCGCAGCAGCCCGATGAGCGGTGCCCTCGGGTCGAGGCCGCGTCGGCGTCGGATCAGCTGCTGGAGCCTGCGCGCCGGTCGCGGGTGCGCCTTGGCCAGCGTCTCGAGGCGGTGATGGATGAGAAAACGTGGCGAGCCCAGCGCCCCCGGGACCCCGGCGCGGGGTAGAGCGGCCAGCGTCGGGTCGAGCCGTTCGAGCAGGGCGCGATAGAGCCGGTAGTCGCGCTTGAGCGCGCGCGGCGCGGCGAGGGCGGCGCGCAGGAAGGGCAGTGAGTAGAAGGGAGTGAGGCTGGGGAACCAGTGACGGTTGCGGTCCTCGCCCTCGAACAGCCAGCGCCGGGCGCGCTCGTGGATGAGGAAGCGGGCATGGAGGGCGTTGCCCTCGTCCTCTGGATAGGCGGCGAAGTGCGCGCGCAGGGCGCGCTCCAGGTCCGCACGCTCCAGTCCCGTCAGGGCGGCGCACTGATCGAGGGTGAAGCGTCCGCGGCGCGCCACGATGTAGTCACAGGCCGCGCGCGCGTCGCGCAGCGCCAGCCCGGCGCCGAGGTCGGGCAGCAGCTTGTCGCCGCCGTCGCCGGTGACATAGCTCATCGTGCTGCCGTAGCGCGCGCGGAGGTGATCGAAGAAGGGCAGGTGGAAGGCGAGATCGAGGTCGTTGAGTCCCTGCTTGATCTGCAACAGTCGCAGATAGTCGGCGCCGGTGCTGGGCGGTACCTCGAAGCAGTGCCAGGGGCGATCGAGGTGTTGCGCGACCGTCGCGGCGAGCCGTTGTTCGCTCGCGGCATACCAGCCGGCGCGCGCCATGCTCGCGCAGCTGAAGGGGGTGCCGGTGGCGGCGAGACCGGCGGCCACCGTGCGCGAGTCGAGCCCGCCGCTGAGCGCCAGCACCGGCGTGTCGGCGCGTCTGCTCAGTCGCTCACAGGCGGTGATGAAGTGATCGGCGAGTACCGCGGCCTGTTGGTTCAGGCTCGCGTCGCTGTGCGGCGTCTCGACGCTGAGTCGCGCCAGGGTGCGGCGCTCGGTGTTGGCCCCGGCGTCGATCCGCAGCAGCGTCGCCGGGGCGAGCAGGGCGATGGCGCGCCACGGCGTGCGCTCGCCCAGACCGTGACCGAACAGCAGCATCTCGGCGGCGCCCAGCGGGTCGGTGGTGCGATCGGGGTCGGCGGCGACGGCGCGGGCGATGTCTCGGCTGACGAGGATGGCGCCGGGGCGCTCGAGCAGATAGAGCGGGCGGCGTGCCAGCAGGTCGTTGACGATCAGCCAGCGCTCGCTCGCCTTGTCGTGGATCAGCAGCACGAAGTCGCCGTCGAGCGTCTCCAACGTTGCGCCGGCCGCCGCCCAGTCCTCGTCGAGCAGTGCCTCGACCAGGCGTCGTGGCGGTGCGTGGTCGCAGCCCTCGATCCAGCCGTCGAGCAATACCCGTGTGCGATGATCCTCCCAGCTGCGCGTCGGCTCGCTCGCCGTCGGGTCGAGCTCGAGTAACGCGCCGGGAGCGGCGAGCACCGACTCTCGGGGTGTGAGTCGGTGCAGCCGCTGCGCCGGGTCGATGCGCAGCGTCAGGCCGGACATGGCGTGGTGGTCTCCGGTTCGAGGTCGGCGAGTCGGCGGGCCAGTCGGTCGGCGAGTTCAGCCGTACTTGCCTGCTCCGCGACCGCGAGACCGAATCCGGGGACACCCGCGAGGTTGCGCTCGAGCAGCGTGGTCAGATCGGCGCTGTCCGGGTCGGGATGTGCGTAGTCGCTCATCGCCTCGAGCGGCCCCATGCCCCCCAGATAGAGCCGCTCGATGGCGACCAGCTGGCGCAGCAGGCGCGTCGCTGCGAGCGGTGCGCAGTCCTGCCGCTCCCCGGGGGCCAGCACGAAGAGCGCGTCGGGCCGGGCGCTGGAGAGGATCCGCGCGCTTGGCAGGTGTCTGGTCAGGTCCTGGGGGAAGGCGGGGTTGATCAAGGGTTGCAGCAGCGGTTGCAGCTTTTCGCTGATCGTTCGCGAGGCGACGTGCTGCAGCCGGTCGAGCAGCCGCCGCAGCGGCTGCGAGCGGATCGTTCGCGGTGCGTCGGGGCCGTCCAGCCGTTCCGCCAGCCAGGGCAGGGCGCTGAGATGATGGCGGCGGATGACCAAGCGGTGTTCGAACAGGTGCGCCCGTCCCTGGTGCAGCAGCAGCTTGTCATCGGCGAGATAGTCCCAGCCGCGATCGAGCAGCTCCAGTGTCAGGTGGGTCTTGCGGCTGCGTCTGGGGCCGAGCACGAGTGCGGTGCGACCGTGCGGATCGCGCAACGCCGCGGCATGGAGCAGCAGCCCGCCGCGCCGGGTCGCGCTAAGATGGATGGCGAACAGCAGCGCGTTGTAGAAGCGCTTGATGGCCCCGGCGCGGCGCGAGACCAGGAGGCGCACCGGGGTGCCCGGGTCGAGGATCAGGTCGGGATGGCCGCGATGGCTGTAGAGTAGGACGCGCCGCCCCTCGAACCAGACCGTGGAGACCTGTTGAGGGGCGACCCGCGGGGTGAGTTCGCGCAGCATGGCTGCGCTCTCCGGCAGCGGCGCGCAGAGGACGTCGGGCGCACCCCCGGTGGGCTCGACCCGGAAGTGGCCGAGCCGCTTGCGCACCACGGCGACATGGCTTGTGGAAAGCTGCTGCAGCCGAACATGGACCAGTCGGTGCAGCTCGAGTTCGAGATCGGTCATGCGAGGACATCCACGACAAACTGGTTGCAGCATACATCAGGGCGTGACCGACCATGACTCCGGCCTTGCCGGGCGGCGGGTCTGGGCGAACGCCACGGGCAGGGTGAGATGAGACGATCGAGCAGAGCCGCCGCCAACCCGCTGTGGGGCGGTTTCATCGTGCTGATGGTGGTCGCGACCCTGCTGCCGCTGTGGACCCCCTGGCCTGCGCTTGCGCTGCTCCCGGGGGTCGCCCTCGGCGCCCTGGTGCTGCTCGGGCGCGCGCCGAGCTGGGGGCTCTACGCGATCGTCTTCCTGATCCCCTTCGGTAACTTCCGCCAACTCGGCGGTCCGCTCGCGGACGTCAAGATCCACTGGGTGCTGGCGCTGGTGTTGCTCGTGGTGCTGGCGTTGCGATTGCTTCGCGAGCAGCAGGCCGTCGGCCTGCTGCGCTCCAATCTGTGGCCCTGGTGGGGGCTGTTTCTCGCCGTCAGTCTGTTCTCCACGCTGTGGTCGGCCTATCCGCTGGAGGCCGGTCAGCAGGTGGTGCTGACCCTGGTGGCGATGGCCTTCTTCGCCCTGGTACTGGTCTTTCTCGATGCCCACGCGCTGGTGCGACAGCTGCCGGTGGTGATCGTCGCTTCGGTCTCGCTCGGCTCGATGTTCGCGCTGATCGGCTATCTGTTCGGTGTGTCCTGGTTCGCGATCGAGGTGGGTGACGACTTCACCCGCAGCACCGGCGTGACCAGCGACCCCAACAATCTGGCGATGCTGATCATCTTCGTGTTGCCCTTCGTGGTGTTCTGGCTGGCCCATGGCCGTCGGCCACTGGTCCGGCTGGCGGCGCTGGTGCTGCTGGCGATCAACCTCGGTGCCATGGTGGTGAGCTTCTCGCGCAGCGGCGGGCTGGTGACGGCGCTGTTGCTGGCGACGCTGCTGGTGGTCAATGCGCGCGGACTGCGTCCGCGTCATCTCGGGTTGCTGTTCGCCGGCGGGGCGATGGCGTTGCTGGTGGCGTTGCTGCTGGTGCCGCAGGGTTACTGGGAGCGTCAGGCGACGCTCACCGCCTCGGACACCGACCGCTCGATCAACCGTCGTGCCTCCTATCTGGTGGTGGCCGGCGATGCCTTCGAGCAGCGCCCGCTGATCGGGCACGGCCCGGGCACCTTCCGCGAACTCTATGCCAAGACCGACTGGGCGCAGCGTTTCGATCGCGAGGGCGCGACCAATCGTCGCTTTGCCCACAACACCTATCTCGAGGTGGTGGTCGGCACCGGGGTGCTGGGGTTGATCTGCTTTCTCGGCCTGCTGGCGGTGGCGGCGCGCAACCTCTGGCTGGCGCGTCGGCTGTTGCTGGCGCGCGGTGATCCCTATCATGCCGCGCAGGTGTTGCACTATCTGCTCGCCTTCCTCTTTCTGTTGCTCTACATGGCGATGTTCAGCGACGTGTTCCAGAAGTACATGCTGCTCTCGCTCGGGGTGTCGCAGCTGTGGCTGCGCTTCGCGCTCAGCGTCGCGGACGAGGGGACGGGGTGACGGTGTCGCTCGTCATCCTGCTGTCTGTCGCTGCCGCCATAGCCATCGCTGCGCTACTGGCGCTGCCCGCGCTGCTGACCCTGCTGCCCGAGCGTGAGCCGGGCGCGAGGCTGGGCGGCGGATTGCCGGGGACGGTGTCGCTGATCGTCCCGGTGCACGGCTCGGGCGCGGCGCTCGCGGCCAAGCTCGACTCGCTGCGTGGTCAGCGCTGGGGTCCGGGTCGGCTGGAGCTGATCCTCTCGCTCGACGGTCCGGTCGCCGACCTGCCAGTACTCCCCGACCTGCCCGGGGTCGATTGCCGGGTGCTCCGCAACCCGCGTCGCGGTAAGTACGGTGCGCTCAACGCCGCGGTCGCGGCGAGTGCAGGCGAGTTGCTGCTGTTCTCCGATCTCGACGCCCGACTCGCCCCCGGTGCGCTGGCGGCGATGGTCGCGGTCTTCGCCGAGGCCGATGTCGGCGCCGCCTGCGCGCGTGTCGCGGTCGATCGTGAGGACGGGCTGATGCAGGCGCGTTACTGGGACCACGAGAGCCGGCTCAAGGCGCGCGAGATGGCCCGGCTGGGCTCGATCACCGCGAGCAACGGCACCCTGCTGGCGATCCGGCGCGTGCTGTTCCGACCGATCCCGGCAGGCGTGGTCGACGACCTCTTCGTCGGGCTGTGCGCCGTCGGCGCCGGGCGGCGCTTCGTCTTCGTGCCCGAGGCGGTGGCGCTGATGCCGCCGCCGGCGCGCACCCTGCGCCGGGTGTTCGCGCGTCAGCGGCGCATCGTCTGTCGCGGGCTCAACGCGCTGCGCCACTGTCCGCAGGCGCTCTCGGTAAGACGCCACGGTCGTTATGCGCTGGCGCTGATCGCGCACAAGGTGTTGCGCCGCGCCTTTCCGCTGGCGCTGGTGCTGGGGCTCGCGGCGCTGCTCGCGCTGGCGCTGCGCGACGGCGGCGGCTGGCTGGTGCTGGCGCTGGCGGCGCTGGGCGGGCTCGGGGGCGCGCTCGGGCTGGTCGCGGCGCTCGGGCTCGATCGTGACCCCGGGCGCTGGCCGCGGGTGCTGACGCTCGCCCCCTGGGCGCTGTGCGTCAACGCCGGGATCGCGATGGGCTGGTACGACTTCCTGCGCGGGCGGCGGGTGACCCAATGGTGAGGGTCGGCTATCTGGTCTCGCGCTTCCCCACCTTCACCGAGACCTTCGTGCTCGACGAGATGCTCGCGCTGGAGGCGCTGGGCGCCGAGATCACCCTCTTTCCGCTGCTGCGCGAGCGCCCGCGCGCCACCCATCCGCAGCTGGCGCACCTGCGCGCCGAGGTGGTCTACAGCCGCTTCGTCTCGGGGCCGATCCTGCGCGCCAACCTGGCGCTGGCGCTGCGCCGTCCCTGGCGCTATCTGCGCACCCTGATCGAGACCTTCGCGCGGGTCGCACCCAGCCGCAATTTCACCCTGGGCGCGGCCGGGATCTTCCTCAAATCGGTCTATATCGCCCGCGAGGCCGAGCGTCGCGGCATCGGTCGGCTGCACGCGCACTTCTGTACCCATCCGACGCTCGCCGCCTGGATCGCGCACCGGCTCACCGGGGCGCGCTACAGCTTCACCGCGCACGGCAGCGATCTCCACGTCGATCAGACCATGCTCGCCGAGAAGCTGCGTCGTGCCGACTTCGCGGTGATGATCTCGCGCTACAACCGCGACTTCACCCTGGCGCGGGTGGGCGCGCGCTGGGCCGAGCGGCTGCGGGTGATCCACTGCGGTATCGACACCGGCGCCTTCGCCCCGCTGCCACCGCGCGCCGATGCCGGCGACGGGGTGCTACACATCCTCTGCGTCGCCTCGCTGCGCCGGGTCAAGGGGCATGTCCATCTGCTGCGGGCCTGCGCCCAGCTTGCGGCCGAGGGGCGGGACTGGACCCTGACCCTGGTCGGCGATGGTCGGCTGCGCGCCGAGCTGGAGGCCGAGTGCCGGGCGCTGGGGATCGCCCCGCGCGTCCGTTTCCTCGGCCAGCTCACCCGGCCCGAGGTCACCGCCTGTCTGCGCGATTGTGACGTGGTGGCGTTGACCAGCGTGCAGGACGCCCGGGGGCGGCGCGAGGGCATCCCGGTGTCGCTGATGGAGGCGCTGGCCGTCGAGCGCCCGGTGGTGGCCAGCCGGCTCTCGGGGATCCCCGAACTGGTCGAGCACGGGCGCACCGGCTTGTTGGCCGCGCCGGGCGAGCCGGCCGCGATCGCCGCGGCCCTGGCGCGGGTGGCCGATCATCCAGAGGAGGCGCGCGCGCTGGCACGCGCCGGGCGCGCGCGGGTGCTCGCCGAGTTCGATCTGTCCGACAACGCCGCGCGGCTCCATGCCGCGTTGGCCGCCTCACCCGGCTAGTCGCTCGGCGCCCAGTCGGCGTGGGTCCAGTCGGTATAGCCGATGTTCTTGCCCGGGCGGCTCGGCACCGGGGCGGGGAAGTCGCGGTGATAGAAATGATTGATCAGGTGCGGCTGCCAGGTGTCGTCGCCCTCGGCGGGGAAGTCGGCCTGCTGGTGCAGCCACTCGAAGGCGCGCAGCAGGGCCTGGTCCTGCCAGGCGAAGACGTCGTAGCCGGCGCGCTCGAGGATCACCGCCTGGGCCAGCGCGCCCTGCAGGGTGGAGTAGATGTAGTTCTCGTGCGGTGGCGGCCAGTCGAAGGGGCCGCTGCGTCTCAGCCCCTCGGCGATCGCGCCGTCGATGCTGTGGCCCGCGCGCTGCGCGCCCGAGGGATTGATGCCGACCGGGCGGCGCGGATCGGCCTGCCAGTCGAGGTCGCCGTAGCGGAAGTCGGCGTAGGCGGCGCGGTCGCCGAGCCAGCCGCGGAAGATGCGCGCGACCTCGGCGATCTCCTCGGGCTCGTCGAGATAGACGGCGATCGCCAGCCGGGTGGCGCCGGCATAGGTGCCCCAGCCATTGGGACGACGCTCGTGGGTCTGGCGCAGGGTCCGCCCCTCCGACATCGGGACGTCGCGCACCCGCGCCAGCCAGTCGCGAAACAGCGCGTCCTGCTCCGCAGTGAGGCCGACCAGATCGGCGGCGAGGACATAGGCCATCAGCTCGCGCCCGAGCGCGAGCGAGCTGGCGCCCTGCTCGCTGCCGATGATGTCGAGACAGGCGCGGCGCACCGCCGCGGCCATCAGCGGGTCGCCGGTGCGGGCGTGGACCAGCGCCTTGGCGAAGACCCGCACGTTGCTCGGGTCGTTCTGATCGGAGAGGTCGGGGTCGGGCACCAGACGCTCGGCATCATCGCGCACCGCCTCCCAGGCCGCGCCCGTGGTCGGCAGTTCGGCAAGTCGCGCGCGCGCGATCCAGGGACCGGCGGCGAGGCGCTCCATGTCGGGCGGTGGCGCGGCCCGGGGCAGGGCGGGGACGAGCAGCACGGATGCCAGCAGCAGGCGATGAACGAGACGTGACATGAGGCCCCCTCTCGGGTTCGGTGGATCAGCGCCTGAGCCGCAACAGCCGTCGCCAGGGCAGCGGCGAGAGCAGCGCGAGCCGGGTGCGCGCGAGCCGGTGGAGCAGCAGCAGCAGAGCGATGTGGACGAGGATGCGCAGCGCCGTCGCCACCGGGCCATGCCCCAAGGGTAGCAGCGACAGCGTCCAGATCAGCGTGCCGTTGAGGACGAACAGCGGCCAGATCCAGTCGAGCTGGCGCCGCTCGCTGCGCTCGAGGTGGTCGAGCTGTGGGCGCAGGATGCGCCGAAACAGCATGAACAGCAGCGCAAACCCCAGCACGCTGGCGCCGGCGATGCCGGGCAGTCCCCAGCCCAGGCGCACTGCCAGCCAGGCGCTCATGCCCTCGCCGACGAGCACCACTGGGACCAGCAACGCGGCACGACGCTGCTGCTCGAAGGCGACCACCAGGCTGCGCAGCACCAACGCGAGGGCGAGGAAGTGGATCCCGCAGGCGAGGATCTGGGTGGGGACGATCGCCGCCTGGTAGCGCGGCAGCAGCCAGTCGATCGCCAGCGGGGTGGCGAGGGCCACCGGGCCGATCAGCAGCGGCATCAGGAAGACGGCGTTGAGCGCCGGGCGCAGCAGATGTTCGCGCAGCAACTGGTTGCGGTCGGCGTCGGCGAGTTCGCCCATCAGCCGCGGTTCGAGGATCTCGCGGGCGGTGCCGGGGATGTTGCGCAGGAAGCCGACGATCATCACCGCCACCCCGTAGTGACCGAGTGCACCGGCGCCGAGCAGCACCCAGGCCATCACCCGATCGGCGGTGACCACCAGCATCATCGCCAGCTCCAGACTCATGATCGGCCAGCCACGCCGGATCATATCGCCGCCGAGCCGGAGTGGTCGCGCCGGCCAGCGTGGGACGATCCCGGCCTGCTGCCAGAGCAGCACCCCGACCGCAGCCTCGGTGATCAGCAGCGACAGCAGCAACCCGGGAAAACCGAGTGTGGGCAGCAGCGCCAGGGTAGTGGCCAGCAGCAGCGCGGACTCGAGATAGTTGGCGCGACCGATCAGGTCGAAACGGTGACGCGCCTTGAGCGCGGCGAAGGCGGTGTGGTGCCAGGCCTGGAGCAGCACCACACCAGCCATTGCCGTCAGCCCCAGACGCAATGCCTCGCCCTGGCCGCCGCGCAGTGCGATCAGTATCAGCGCGCCGGCCACCAGGAGGTCGAGCAGCAGGGTGGTGAGGATGGCCCCGGAGACCAGCGACTCGGCGCGTTCGCCCTCGCCCCGGGCGAGGTGCCAGGGGTAGTAGACGCGCAGCGTGGTACGCGCGCCGAGATGGGCGTAGCTGGCGTATTGCGGGACCAGCTTGAGCAGGGTCCAGACCCCGAACAGCTCGGGGGTGAGCAGTCGGGGTCTGAGGAAGGCGGTGATGGCGCCGATCAACTGGCGAGTGATCTTGCTCGAGAGATAGCGGGTCAGGGTGGTGCTGAAGTCGGCGCGGCGTGGCTCCATCGCGGGCTAGCGCGGTGGCGGTTGCGATGGCTCGGGAGACGGTGCGTTGACCGCCGGGATCGAGAACAGCAGCGGCAGGCCGGAGAACTGCTCGACATCGCGCGCGGTCTTGAAGGTGTGGTCGAAGAACTCGCGCACGAAGCCCAGGCTGAAGCCGGTGACGAAGCCGGCGAGCAGCCCGATCACCAGCAACACCGGGCGGTTGGGGAAGACCGGTTGGCCGGTGGAGAAGGCAGGGCTGAGGATGCTGACGAAGAACAGCGACAGGGTGGAGTCGACCCCGGCGTTGATCTCGGCCTCCTCGCGACGCTTGAAGAAGGTGCCGAAGGACTGGCGCAGCAGCTCGGCCTCGCGGCTCAGCCGGTCGCTCTCGATGCCCTGGCGCTGCAGCTCGAGGTTGCGCGCCTCGATCTCGGCGAGGCGGCGCTGCAGGATCAGCTGTTGCTCACGCAGTGCGGCGAACTCGCTGTCGAGCTGGTCGCGATAGTCGGCCACCTCCTGCTTGAGCTGCTCCATGGTGGTGGCGATCTGGGTGTCGATCGCCGCGACCGCGTGGGCGTCGGGCTCGTAGTGGCGCGCGGTGCGGCCGCGCTCGATGCGCAGGTCGATGATCCGCGCGGCGATCTCGGCGACGGTCTGGTTGGTGATGAAGGCGTAGTTGCGCAGATGGTCGGTGGCGAGGGTGCGATCGAGGTGCTCGAGCTGTTCGCGCAGGGTCACGGCGCGGGTGTCGAGATCGAGCAGGCGCTCCTCGACGTTCTGCTTGATCAGCAGGTTGAGCTCGATCTCCTTGGCCGGGTTGGGGGTGCCGGTGGTGTTGGCCAGCTCGATCAGCGCCTGTTCGGTGGTGCTGATCTGATCGCGGAAGCGCTCGACCTGGTTGACGAAGAAGTCGACCGTGCCCTCGGGGTAGAGGATCTCGGCGCGCCGCTCGATATAGGCGGCGAGGATGGCATCGAGGATGATTACCGCCGCGGTGGCGTCGGCATGCTGGAACTCGACGTTGATCACCCGCGAGTCGGGCACCAGCTCGATCTGCAGTCGGTTGCGCACGCGGTGCCAGTCGAGGGTGTCGCCGAGTTCGGGGTGGCTCTCCTTGAGTCGGGCGATGGCCCCTTGCTGCACCGCCGGCGAGCGCAGCAGCTCACGCTCGGAGCGCAGGTCCTCCTCGCTGACCTTGAACGAGCGGACCTCGGTCTCCTCGAGCGACTGCGGGCTGCGCTGGAGTTCGCTGGCGCGCAGCAGGATCGCGCCCTGCGCCGAGTAGATCGGCGGGGCGAGGAAGGCAATCGCCGCGGCGGCGAGGAACACCGCCAGGGTGGTGAGCAGGATCAGTCGCTGCTGGGCGAAATAGATCTGCAGCAGTTCGCGCAGATAGTTCTCGGTACGAAGGTGGGGACGTTCCACGTCAGCTTGTCCTGGTCAGAGTTCGTCGATCGAGACGCTCTCGACGGTGATGTGCCAGCCACGGAACATCAGCGCCTCGCTCACCTGTCGGGCGATCTGCGCGGCCTCGCTGATGCGGGTGCGCGGCACGAACACCAGATCGTCGGGCATCAGATAGAACATCGGCTTGCGCCCGCCGAGCGCGCCGGAGCGGCTGAGATCGATACGGGTGGCGATCACCTTGCCCTGATGATGACGGGCGACGATCACCGAGTCGAGCTGGGCATCATCGTTGTAGCTGCCGGCCAGCGCCAGCGCCTGCGCCACCGAGATCGGCTTGACGATGGTGAAGGCGCCCGGCTCGTTGACCGCGCCGAGCACATAGACCAGCGAGCCTGAGTGTCGCTCGAGGAAGAGGTCGACGTGCAGCCCGGAGATCAGCTGTTCGTAATCGCGATTGAGCTCGGTGTTGAGCGCCTCGATGGTGCGCCCGGCGGCCATCACCTCGCCGACCATCGGGAAGGTGACATAGCCGTCGGGGCGAACCGTGACCAGACGGCTGAGTCCGCGCGGAGCGGTGTGCAGATCGCGCTTGAGCTCCTTGATGGCGGACTGGAACTCGGGCACCTGGACGTAGATCTCGGGGTCCTTGAGGATGCCGGCATAGGCCTTTTTGAGCTCCTGCTCGACCTGCTTCGGGGTCTTGCCGACGACATAGTACTCGCCGATGTAGGGCAGGCTGATCATGCCGTTGGGGCGGACCAGCTGCTCCTCGTTGAGCTCGGGGGTGTAGATGAACTTGACCGCGACGGTGTGATCGACCGAGATGTTGAAGGTGTCCTTCTCCAGCCAGGTGCGGATCTGGAACAGCACGTCGAGGGTGTCGCCGGGCGAGACGGTGTACTTCGGCATCAGGTCGAACTTCTCGCCCTCGGTGAAGGAGAAGGACTGACGCGCGACCACGACCTCCTCGTCGACCTCGAGTACGGTCTGCTGCTGGGCGCAACCGACGAGCAGCATCAGCAACGCGAGGACGAGGACCGGCAAGGCCGGCGTCGGCCGGGATCGGGATCTGGACTCA
This sequence comes from Marichromatium sp. AB32, assembly GCF_003718675.1. Classification (NCBI taxonomy): domain Bacteria; kingdom Pseudomonadati; phylum Pseudomonadota; class Gammaproteobacteria; order Chromatiales; family Chromatiaceae; genus Marichromatium; species Marichromatium sp. AB32. Next base: position 6,782 of record NZ_RHFJ01000049.1, on the reverse strand, counting down.
GGCATACAGCCCCCTGGGGATGTAGTACTTGCGCTTGTTCAGCACCGCGCCGAGCAGCCGCGCCCCGGCCGATTGCAGCCGATCCTGGGTGTACTGCATCACCTCCCAGCGGGTGCGCTCGCTCTCGATCACCAGGATCACGCCGTCGAAGGCGGTGGCGCCGATGGTCAGGTCCTGCTCGCCGAGGCTGCTGGGTCCGTCGATCAGCAGCAGATCGTAGCGCTCGGCGCCGGCGCCGCGCAATGCGTCGAGACGGGCGCGCAGGCGCTGCGGGTCCTGGCGTACCAGCATGTCACGCTGATGGAGTCCCAGGGTGACCAGGTCGAGCCCCGGGGTGTCGGTGGGGCGGATGACCTCGTCGGTCTGGGCCCGCCCGGCGCAGAACTCGCACAGCCCGGGGCCCTCGTCGGTCTCGAACAGGCTCGCCAGGTGTGGGTGAGTGGGGTTGGCGTCGACCAGCAGCACTCGCAGGCCGATGTCCTGGACCCCGGCATAGGCCAGTTGCAGCGTCACCGTGGTCTTGCCGGCGCCGTCGTTGCAGCTGCTCACCAGCAGCGAGCCGAGCGGTGGCTGCTGGCGCAGCCGGATCAGGCACGAGGCGGCCGTGTTGCGGTTGAGGGTGCGTGCAAGCTGGAGCGGGTCGAGTGCCTGGGTGTTGTCCGGCGCCGGCGTGTTCGAGGCCGGCGTGTCCGGCGGTCGTGACGGCGGTGCGTCGTGGTCCTCGGCCCTGGTGTGCTCGGTGTGTGCGAGGGTGGAGGCCGAGAGCCGCTGCTGATGGGCGACGAAGTAGTCCGGGGACTCGGCGTACCACTTGCCGAGCGCCTCGATCGGGGTGTGGGCGCCGAGGATCGGTTGGGGCTGATGATGGTTGTAGTCACGCGCCGCCTGGCGCAGTGCCCGCTTGAGCGGCTGGGCCTCGAGCCTCTCCTCGGCGCCGTCGAGACGCGCCTCGAGCAGGGTATCGAAGCCGTGCAGCAGGGTCGTCGCGCTGACCGGCTCGGCGGTCTCCTGATGATGGGCGATGTCGAGGCTCTCGCACAGCTGGGCGAGCGCCTCGGTGTCGGGCAGCATGGCCCCGCCGTCGCTCTGGTCGGACGGGGTGATGGTGATCAGCTCGCGCACCAGGATCGGACAGGTCTTGAGCAGTGTCTTGAGAAAGGCGCGGGTCGCGGCCGGGCTGAGCTCGTGGGTGACGCGCACGAACAGCCAGCGGGTGGCCTGGTCGATGGCGACGAAGAGATACCACGGGCGCGGGTCATCGACCGGCTGGGGCAGTGTGCGGGTGGCCAGGTAGAGTCGACCGGGCTGGACGTGGGGCGAGGGGCTGGGCGCGGACTCGACAGGCGTCGCGGGGGGGGCGATCGTCTCGCTTGCCGGTGCCATCGGCGTGCTCGTGGCTGCGCGCTCCTCGACCAGCGTTGATGTCGGGGTGGCGGCGACGCTGTCCTGGCGGGGGACGTCCAGGCCCTCCGCGGCGCGCCCGCCGTCCTCGCTCGCCGGGGCCGATGGCCGTTGTGCGCCGGGTGCTTCCGTGTTCGGGGCGTTCGTCTCGGGTCCGTCCTGGGGCGAGGGTCGCGCCCTGTCTGCGCTGGACGATGAGCGTTCGTCAGGGGTGATGGAGTCAACGCTCAACGGTGAATGCGGGGGTGTCATGGATGCGTCCATCTCCAAGAGGTGCGTCTGCTGTCCGTGGACCGCAGTGGGGTACCTGCCGGACTCGACTGGAGGTCGATGACCCAATTTAACAGAGGCTGGAGAGCAGGAAGTATTTTTGGAGCTTGAAGGCGTTCAAAGGTGTCGCCGGTCGGATCTGCAGCACATAGTCATGATAGCCCTCCAGCCCGGGGCTGGGACGCTGCATGGTCAGCTGGGCCTCGCACCGCACGATCCGGCGCTTTCTCGCGCTGCCGCCGGGGTGACTGGCCTGGCGTTCGAGTCGCAGTCGCGCGAGCTGGGGTGGGGGCTGGTGCCCGGGCGGGCAGCGGATCAGCACGGCCTCGTCGTTGAGGTCGACGAGCGTGCAGGCACAGGCGTGCTCCTCGTCTTCGAGCCACACCAGGGTGTTGTCCGGTGCGATGCGTTCGCGGAGGCGCCGTTCGTCGCGTACGCGCTTGCGCTGCAGTCGTTGTCCGAGCGCGGCGAGCAGGGTGCGCAGGAACCTCAGGCCGAGCGCCCACAGCGCATAGGCCAGCAGTTGCAGGTCGTTGCCGATGCGCTGGTTGCGGATCAGGTAGAAGCTGTCGATCAGCGAGCGGATACGCTTGGGGCTGCCGTGCGGGGTGAACAGCTGGGCGTAGCCGATCAGCCCGGGACGGGTCTGGAAGCGCAGGTCGTAGCCGGGGATGTCGCGACACAGACGCTCGTAGATCTCCGGGCGCTCGGGGCGTGGTCCGATCAGGTCCATGTCGCCCTTGATGACGTTGATGAGCTGCGGCAGCTCGTCGATCCGGGTCTCGCGCAGGAAGTGCCCGATCGGGGTCTCGAGCCGTTGTCCGCGTCCGAGCAGGGTGGCGCCGATGATGCGGTCGGCATCGGGCTTGAGGGTGCGGAACTTGTACATCGCGAAGGGGCGCTTGTGACGCCCGAGGCGGATGCTGGAGTAGAACACCGGACCGCCGTCGGCGAGCTTGATGGCGATCGGGATCAGCACGAACAGCGGTGCGGTGCAGATCAGCAGCAGGGTGCCCACCAGAACGTTGAGCACCAGACCGGTGAGGGTGTTGAGCTTGCGATAACCACCGCTGAAGCGTGGCTGGGGGGCGACGTGCTCGGCGGGGGAGCGGGGAACCTGTGCGTGCATCGCTACCGGACTAGTGCGCTGTCGGTCCACGGCATCCGATGCCGGGTCTCCAGCATGTTGTTGTGAGCTGCCGCGACGATCAAAGCAATCATCATGCTCTTTTCGTGTGCCGTCGGTCGGCGCCTGTCCCCGGCATGCTAACGCGCCAGATCAGCGAGTAGAAGAGCAAAAAATACGCCGAAGCTAACCGATGAATGTTATGGTTTGCGGGTCCCTTGTCCCTGCCGTTCCCGGGGCGTTCGTTTCAGCGACGCCACGAGGCCTGCCCGCGAGCGTGCCTGTCAGTCTGTGACAGGATCGTCCGACAGGTGGCCTGCCGGCTGTCGGGATCGCGTTGCGCGTGGATGATGCCGATGCGCGCCGTCTCAGGATCGACTCTCAGAGGTAAGCGTCATGTGCCAGCCGCACGAACTGGTCGCTTTCTGCGATCAGTTGCTCGATGCGTCGGCCTTTGCCGACTACTGTCCCAATGGTTTGCAGGCCGAGGGGGAGCGCGAGATCGCTCTCCTGGTGAGCGGGGTGACCGCCAGTGCAGCGTTGATCGAGGCCGCCTGCGACCTCGATGCCGACGCCATCCTGGTCCATCACGGTTGGTTCTGGAAGAACGAGCCGCCCTGCCTGACCGGGATCAAGGGGCGACGTGCAAGGACGCTGCTCAAGGCGGGGATGAGCCTGATCGCCTATCATCTGCCGCTCGATGCCCATCCCGAGGTGGGCAACAATGCCACCCTGGGGCGTGAACTCGGCATCCTCGACGCGGCGCCGGCGTCCGTTGGTGGTGGCTTGCTGTGGACCGGTCGACTGGCCGCGGCGCAGGCCCCCGAGGCCGTCGCCGCGCAGGTGGCCGAGCGCCTCGGGCGTGTGCCGTTACTGGTCGGCGAGCACGCTCGAGCGGTCGAGCGCGTGGCCTGGTGCAGCGGCGGAGGGCAGGGCCACATTGAACTGGCGGCCGACTTGGGGGTCGATCTGTTTCTGAGCGGAGAGATCTCGGAGCAGACCACCCATCTGGCTCGCGAACTCGGGCTCTCGTACCTGGCTGCGGGACATCATGCGACCGAGCGTTATGGTGTCCAGGCGCTCGGTACACGGGTCGCCGAACACTTCGGATTGCGCCATCAATTCATTGAGATCGCCAACCCGGCCTGAGTGCCTGGTGTGGTTAATGTGGTAAAATGGTGCTTTTTCCGAGTTTTTCTTGACCCGTCGCGTCAAGATCAAGGAAAATGCGCGGTCGGTTCTGTAGCCAATCGTCATATTCTTATCTTCCATCTAAACCTTTCGTCCAATCTGCGTGTGGTGTCTGCCTGAATGCCGTCGGCAGCCTCCGCACCAGTCGGGGGTAGCTAGCCTATGAGCGCGCAAGGCGTGAACAAACTGAGGCGACGAGTACTCGTCGCTGCGACCAGCGCGGTCGGTGCCGTCGGTGCCGGCTTCGCTCTCGTCCCGTTCGTCTCATCCATGAACCCGAGCGCGCGCGCCCGGGCCGCGGGTGCGCCGGTCGAGGCCGATGTCAGCAAGCTTGAGCCCGGTGCACTGCTGCGCGTCAAGTGGCGCGGCAAGCCGGTGTGGGTGGTGCACCGCACGCCGAAGATGCTCGAGGCACTGGCGAGCAACGATCCCAAGCTGGTCGATCCGGGCTCCGAAGTGCCGCAGCAGCCCGAGTACTGCCAGAACCCGACCCGCTCGATCAAGCCCGAGTATCTGGTCGCCATCGGCATCTGTACCCACCTCGGCTGCTCGCCGACCTACCGCCCCGAGTTCGCCCCGGAAGATCTCGGCGCCGACTGGAAGGGTGGCTTCCACTGTCCCTGCCACGGCTCGCGCTTCGACCTCGCGGCACGCGTCTTCAAGGGTGTGCCGGCCCCGACCAACCTGGTCATCCCCAAGCACACCTACCTCAACGACACCACCATCCTGATCGGTGAGGATGGAGGAGCTGCCTGATGAGTGCGGAAAAGACTGAAAACCTCGACTGGCTGAACCAGCGCTTCCCGCTGGCCAAGACCTGGCGCGCGCACGTCGCCGAGTACTATGCACCGAAGAACATGGGCTTCTGGTCCATCTTCGGCTCGCTGGCGCTGCTCACCCTGGTGATCCAGATCCTCACCGGCATCTGGCTGGCAATGAGCTACAAGCCTGCCGCGACCGAGGCCTTTGCCTCGATCGAGTACATCATGCGTGATGTCGACTGGGGCTGGCTGATTCGTTACATGCACTCCACCGGTGCCTCGGCCTTCTTCATCCTCATCTACCTGCACATGTTCCGCGGGCTGATGTGGGGGTCCTACCGCAAGCCGCGCGAGCTGCTGTGGATGATCGGCCTGGTGCTCTACCTGGTGATGATGGCGACCGCCTTCTTCGGTTATCTGCTGCCCTGGGGCCAGATGTCCTATTGGGGCGCGCAGGTCATCGTCAACCTGTTCGCCGCCGTGCCCGGCATCGGCGAGGACCTCTCGGTCTGGGTGCGTGGTGACTATGTGATCTCCGACGCCACCCTCAACCGCTTCTTCGCCTTCCACTTCCTGCTGCCCTTCGTGCTCGCCGCGCTGGTGTTCCTGCACATCGTCGCGCTGCATCACGTCGGCTCCAGCAACCCGGACGGCATCGAGATCAAGAAGGGCCCCAAGGGCAACCGCTGGGACAAGAACGCCCCGGCCGACGGCATCCCCTTCCACCCCTACTACACGGTCAAGGATCTGGTCGGCGTTGCCATCTTCCTCGCGCTGTTCTCGCTGGTGGTGTTCTATGCCCCGACCATGGGCGGGCTGTTCCTGGAAGCGCCGAACTTCCAGCCGGCCAACCCGCTGCAGACCCCGGCGCACATCGCTCCGGTGTGGTACTTCACCCCCTACTACGCGATGCTGCGCGCAGTGCCGCCGATGTGGGGTTCGCAGTTCCCCGGCGTGGTGGTGATGTTCGGCGCCATCCTGATCATGTTCCTGCTGCCCTGGCTCGACCGCAGCCCGGTCAAGTCGATCCGCTACAAGGGTCCGATCTTCAAGGCTGCCCTGGGTATCTTCGCGGTGACCTTCGTGGTGCTGGCATGGCTCGGCATGCGCCCGGCCTCCGATCTCTCCACGTTGCTGTCGCAGATCTTCACGGTGCTGTACTTCGCCTTCTTCCTGCTGATGCCGATCTACAGCTCGCTGGACAAGACCAAGCCCGTTCCTGAGAGGGTGACCTCATGAGAAAACTGATCATCGCCACCCTGCTGCTGCTCTCGCCGGTCACGCTGCTGGCCTCGGGTGGGGGCGCGCATCTGGAAGACGCCGACATCGATCTGCACGACAAGGCCTCGCTGCAGCGCGGTGCCAAGTACTTCGTCAACTACTGCATGGGGTGTCACTCGCTGCAGTACATGCGCTACAACCGCATGGCCGAGGACCTGGGCATCGACGAGATCTCGCTGCGCGAGAACCTGATCTTCGGTGATGCCAAGCCGGGCGACCTGATGACCAACTCGATGCGTCCCGAGGACGGCGAGAAGTGGTTCGGCACCGCGATCCCGGACCTCACCCTGGTGACGCGCTGGCGTTCGCCCGACTGGGTCTACACCTACCTGAAGAGCTTCTACGTCGACGACACCCGTCCTTACGGCGTCAACAACGTGCTCTTCCCGCTGGTCGGCATGCCCCACGTGCTCGGCGGCCTGCAGGGTGTGCAGCAGCCGGTGATGTCCGAGTCGCATGACGGCGGCGAGGCGATCGCGGTCGGTGTCGAGCTGGTCGAGGAGGGCACGCTCTCCACCGAGGAGTACGACACCATGGTGCGCGACATCACCGCCTTCCTGACCTATGCCGGGGAGCCGATGAAGCTCGAGCGTCAGCGTCTGGGGCTCTATGTCCTGCTGTTCCTCGGCGTGTTCTTCCTCATCGCCTACTTCCTGAAGAAGGAGTACTGGAAGGACATCCACTAGTCGCTGACTCGTGGAGCCCGGTCGCACGAGGCTGAACTCTGCGACCCTCGAGGCCCGTCACTAGAT
>NZ_RHFJ01000048.1:0-21664 GCF_003718675.1 Marichromatium sp. AB32 | reverse complement strand
CCGCGTACATGTGCTTGAGCCGGCGATTCTCCTCCTCCAGCGCGCGCAGCCGCTTCAGGTCCGAAGCCTCCATCCCCCCGTACTTCGAGCGCCATTGATAGAAGGTCGCCGCGCTGACGCCCAGCTCCCGGCACACGTCCTTGACGGCTAATCCAGACTCAGCGCGACGCAGTGCGTCAACGATCTGCTGCTCGCTGTACTTGCTCTTGCGCATGTGGGCTCTCCTCTGCTCGGCCACCATCATGCCCTCGGTCTCTACTTTTCGCTGGACCTATTTTTGGGGAAGGGGACAGAACCTAAAATGGGGCAGCGATGTCTTGAGGTTACCCTACTATCTAGAAACAGATCTAGATAGAAAAGAGATGGTCGTCAGTCCTGCGGAACCAGTTAGTGTAATCGGATTTCCATTCGGTATTTCCACAAGCGGGAAGCTGCCTGTTTGGGCAACAGGATTTCTTGCGCAGGAATTAAGTTTGGTCTCAAAAGAAAATCCGGTATTCTTGGTTGATTGTAGAACAAGGCAGGGTCAATCAGGGTCTCCAGTTATAGCTTTTCGAACGTCTGGATATAGAAGAATCAGAGGCGGACGCGTGTCTGTAAACTTGTCTGCTGACGTTGCGTGGGAGTTTTTGGGTATCTATTCGGGAAGGGTAAATCCTGAGTCAGATTTGGGCAGAGTATGGCATTTTTCAGCCATAGAGACTTTGCTTAAAGCGGCCGAAGAAGATTTTGAAGCGCGAAATCAGAACAAACATTTCTGAAAATGTTTAGATTTCGTTTCGGCCCTACGGGCCTGCACCGGACCGCCTTTACGTTGCACTCCAAGGCGGTCGCGTTTCATGATGCCTACGGACACATGCTCAATCGTTAAAAACTTTTACGCAGCGTCGCAACAACTAATGGCTGCCAAGTACTCAACGACATGTTCGGAACAAATTGACTTGTCGGAAGCCTTGCTAATCACTCAGTCGTCGGCTGCAGATGGGGAAAGGCATCCTTGCCGCTCCACGTTGGCTTGAAGATACTTCCAGATCAATGGTCACGGGAATGGGAATATAAATCTGCCGAGCGTTCAAAGTATTAAGGGTAAAGTGCTGATATTATTAGCAATACTGGTTGGAAAATACCAAGCGTTTTAAAACCTATTGCACAGCAAATACCCTCCTATGCTTGGAAGCTCAAGGCCTGGGAATAAGTCAGCGGTAGTGCGTATTGTAGAAGAAACCTAATATAGCGCTCAACATTGCTCCCTTCGGTCGCTGGACGCTGCGCGATAAAGCCGCGCAACGCCGGTTAGCTTTACGTTAAGACTAATATGAAAATGGAATATTCCTTCCGACCTGCAAATCCTGAGGATCAAGCGCAATTGTTCGAGCTATACCAAGCAGTGATGGGTGGGTACATCGAACAGATCTGGGGCTGGGATAGTCGATGGCAGAAAGATGATTTTTCAGAGCACGTTGATCCAGAGCAGATAACGGTGGTTTTACGCGAAAGTCAACCGATAGGTTATGTTCAAGTAGAGAAGCATAGTGATGAACTCTACATCCGAATGCTTTTAATCGCTCCGGAGCATCAAAAGAAGGGTCTTGGAGCAAACATTTTGAAGCGGATTATCTCCTCTGCATCGAAGCAGCATCTCGGAGTCAAATTGCAGGTTTTCAAAATCAACGCGCCGGCAAGGCGCTTTTATGAGCGCCATGGGTTCAAGGTAGTTGGCGAAACCCCGGCTAGTTTAGAGATGGCGCTCTATGCCTAATGAGGTTTCCCTGTTTTTTCGTCCCCCAAGGAGTTGGTCTCATGCGACCGCTTGGTCGCGGCGCTGGTTCGCCTCCCACTGTTGCATGAACTGCGATAGCCGAGTGTCGAGTGCAGTCGCTTGCGGTTGTAGAAGACCTCCGAAGGCCGTAGCGCGCATCGCCTCGCGGGTCGGGAAGCGCTGACCGACACTGGGGGCTGTTTGCTGAAGGCTGGCCGCTTTCTTTACGGTTCAAGCGTCTTCAGCCGCTGGCGCTCAACTCGTCGAATCCGCCCCGGGCGTGAGGATGCGGCGCCAGCGTCGGCCGTCGTTGCGCAGCAGGTCGCCGGCGGCGGCGGGGCCCCAGGTGCCGGCAGCGTAGTTGGGGAAGTCGCGCGCCGGTAGTGCCGACCACACGTCCTGCACCGACTCGACGATCTCCCAGCCCTTCTCGACGGTGTCGGCGTGCTTGAACAGGGTGGCGTCACCGTGCATGCAATCGTAGATCAGGGTCTCGTAGCCGGTGGCCGGGGCGTTGCCGAAGTAGTCGGCGTAGCAGAAGTCCATGTTGACGGTGCCGACGCGCATCTTGGGCCCGGGGACCTTGGCGCCGAAGCTCATCTGGATGCCCTCGTTGGGCTGGATGCGCAGCACCAGCATGTCGGGGTCGAGCTGGTCGACATCGGTGTCCTTGAACATGATCTTGGGGGCGCGCTTGAACTGGATGACGACCTCGGTGTACTGGGCGTTGAGCCGCTTGCCGGTGCGCAGATAGAAGGGCACCCCGGCCCAGCGCCAGTTGTCCATGCTGAGCTTGAGCGCGGCGAAGGTCTCGGTGCGCGAGTTGGGCGCCACCCCGGGCGAGGTGCGGTAGGCCTGGACTTGTTCGCCGCTCGGCATCCGCCCCTCGCCGTACTGACCGCGCACGGCGTGGGTGAGGACCTGCTCGGGGGTGAGCGGCTGGAGTGCGTCGAGCACCTTGTTGATCTCGTCGCGTACCGCCTCTGAGTCGAACGAGTTGGGTGGTTCCATCGCCAGGAAGCCGAGCAGTACCAGCAGGTGGTTGGGGATCATGTCGCGCAGCGCGCCGGCCTTTTCGTAGTACTCGCCGCGGTGCTCGACCCCGACGGACTCGGCGACGGTGATCTGCACGTGATCGATGTGCTGGCGGTTCCACAGCGGCTCGATGAAGGCGTTGGCGAAGCGGAACACCATGATGTTCTGCACCGTCTCCTTGCCGAGGTAGTGATCGATGCGATAGATCTGCTCCTCGTCGAGGTTCTGGTGGAGCAGCCGGTTGAGCGCCCGGGCCGACTCCAGGTCGTCGCCGAAGGGCTTCTCGATGATCACCCGGCGCCAGTCGTCCGGGGTCTCGGTGGTGAGACCGACGGCGCCGAGCAGCCGGGTGATGTCGCCGAACAGCGCCGGCGGTACCGCGAGATAGAACAGATAGTTGCCGTCGGTGCCGCGCTCGGCGTCGATCCGGGTGAGCCGCTCGCAGAGCGCGACATAGCTTTCGCGCTCGGTGATGTTGCAGCGCATGTAGTGGATGCGCTCGCACAGCCGCTCCCAGACGTCCTGATCCCAGGCCGCGCCGACGTGGTTGCGCACCGCCTCGGCCATGCGGTCGCGGAAGGCCGCGTCGTCGAGTTCGAGGCGGTCGACCCCGAGCACCGCGAAGGTCTCGGGCAGCAGCCCGCCGCGCGAGAGGTGATAGAGCGCCGGGACCAGCTTGCGCCGGGTGAGGTCGCCGCCGGCGCCGAAGATGATCATCACGTTCGGTGGCGCCGGCGGGGCGTTGTCGGAGGTCAGTCGTTGTTGCATGGGGATCGCTCCTTGATGGGCGGGCGCTCAGGCGGACTTCTCGTGGTGACCGCCGAACTGGTAGCGCATCGCCGAGAGGATGCGATTGGCGAACTCGGCCTCGCCCTGGGAGTTGAAGCGCTCGTAGAGCGCGGTGGTGAGCAGCGGGGTCGGGGTGCCGGTCTCGATCGCGGCGATGCTGGTCCAGCGTCCCTCGCCGGAGTCCGACACCCGTCCGCTGAAGTTGCCGAGTTCGGCGTCCTCGGCGAGCGCGTTGGCGGTGAGATCGAGCAGCCAGGAGGAGACCACGCTGCCGCGCCGCCACAGCTCGGCGACCTCGGCCAGGTCGATGTCGTACTGGTAGTGCTCGGGGTTGGCCAGGGGCGCGGTCTCGGCGTCGGTGGCGCGCTCGGCGCGCCCGGCGCCGGCGTGACGCAGCAGGTTGAACCCTTCGGCATAGGCGGCCATGAGGGCGTATTCGATACCGTTGTGGACCATCTTGACGAAGTGTCCGGCGCCGCTCGGTCCGCAGTGGAGATAGCCCAGCTCGGCGCCGCGCGGCGGACCCTCGCGCCCGGCGGTGCGGGGGATGTCGCCGGGGCCGGGGGCGAGATCGGCGAGGATGGGTTCGAGTCGGGCGACGGCCTCGGCCGCGCCGCCGACCATCAGGCAGTAGCCGCGCTCGCGTCCCCACACCCCGCCGCTGGTGCCGCAGTCGATGAAGTGGATGCCCGCAGGCGCGAGCCGTGCGGCATGGGCGATGTCGTCGCGGTAGTTGGAGTTGCCGCCGTCGATGATCGCGTCCCCCGTCTCGAGCTGGGGTTCGAGCACGTCGATCACCGAGTCGACCACGCTCGCCGGGACCATGATCCAGACATGGCGGGGGGCGGCGAGTTGGGCGCACAGCTCGGCGATGTCCGCCGCGCCGCTCGCGCCGTGCTCGACCAGGGCGGCGACCGCCGCCGGGTCGCGATCGTAGACCACGCACTGGTGGCCGGCGGCGAGCAGGCGCTGCACCATGTTCGCGCCCATGCGGCCGAGTCCGATCATTCCGAGTTGCATCGTTGCGCCTCCGTTGGCAGTCGTGATCAGTGGAAGAAGCCCTCGAGCACCACCACCGCGTGCGCCTCCACGCGCAGCCGCGGTTGTTCGATCGGCGGTTGTGCGCCGGGGTCGAATACCCAGGGTTCGCGGGCGGTGTCCAGCGCCAGGTACCAGGTCATGCCGGCGATCGGCGGCAGCGCGAACTCGAGCGGCTCACTGCCCATGTTGAGCATGACATGCAGGGGCGACTCGCCCTCTTCAAGTCCGTCAAGGGTGAAGGCGAGGGCGTGGTTGCCGGGCGCGTCCCAGTTCGGCTGTTCGAGTCCGACCCCATGCCAGCGGATGTCGGGCAGGGCGTGTCCGGGTGCGCGCTCGCCGGTGAAGAAGCGGTTGCGACACAGCGCCGGGTGACGGCGGCGCAGCGCGATCATGGCGCGCACGAAGTCGAGCATGGCGGCGCTGTCGTCGTGCATGCGCCAGTCGATCCAGCCGAGCGGGTTGTTCTGGCAGTAGGTGTTGTTGTTGCCCTGCTTGGTGCGCAGCAGTTCGTCGCCGGCGTGGAGCATCGGCACCCCCTGGCTGAGCATCAGGATGGCGATGAAGTTGCGCGCCTGACGCCGACGCAGGGCGAGGATGGCGGGGTCGTCGGTGGGGCCCTCGACGCCGCAGTTCCAGCTCAGGTTGTGGTCATGGCCGTCGCGGTTGTCCTCGCCGTTGGCCTCGTTGTGCTTGTGGTCGTAGCTGACCAGGTCGTAGAGGCTGAAGCCGTCGTGGCAGGAGACGAAGTTGATGCTGTTGGTCGGCAGCCGGGCGCGGCTCTCGTAGAGATCGCTGGAGCCGGCGATGCGGGTGGCGACCTCGGCCACCAGCCCGGGGTCGCCGCGCACGAAGCCGCGGATCACGTCGCGATAGCGTCCGTTCCATTCCGCCCAGCGGTAGCCGGGGAAGTCGCCGACCTGATAGAGCCCGGCGGCGTCCCAGGCCTCGGCGATGATGTGCGCGCGATTGAGCGCCGGGGAGAGCTCGATGGCCCAGAGCACCGGGGCATGGTACTGCGGGTTGCCGTCCTCGCCCCGGGCCAGGGCGCTGGCGAGATCGAAGCGGAAGCCGTCGACGTGCATCTCGCGACTCCAGTAGAGCAGCGAGTCGATGAGAAAGCGGGTGACGATGGGGTGGTTGCAGTTGAGGGTGTTGCCGCAACCGGTGTAGTCGCGATAGCGGCGCCGGTCGATGAAGTCGAGGTGGTAGTACATCTCGTTGCCGAGCGCCTTGAAGCTGATGACCGGGCCGTCCTCGCCGCCCTCGGCGGTGTGGTTGAAGACCACGTCCATGATCACCCCGATGCCGGCGCGATGCAGCGCCTTGACCAGGTTGCGGAACTCGTCGCGGGCCTGACTGACATCGACGGCAAAGCCCGGGTGGGGGGCGAAATAGCTGTGGGTGCTGTAACCCCAGAAGTTCTCCAGCCCGCGCGCGGCGGTCGCCGGGGGCACGTCCTGGGTGTCGAAGGCCATCACCGGCATCAGCTCGACATGGGTGATGCCGAGCGATTGCAGATAGGGGATCTTCTCGATCACCCCGAGGAAGCTGCCCGGGTGCGCGACCTCGGCGCTGGGGTGACGGGTGAATCCGCCGACGTGCATCTCGTAGATCACCGAGGCATTGAGCGGGATGTGCAGCGGATGGTCGCCCTCCCAGTCATAGCCGTCGCGCACCACCTGCGCGCGCATCGCGGTGGCGGTGTTGTCGCCCGGTCGACAGGCGGTGGTGCGATCCCACAGCAGGTCGCTGACGGTGGTCGCCCAGGGGTCGAGCAGCGCCTTGTCGCCATCGAGCCGACAGCCGGTCTCGCGGGTGTCGCAGCGTCCGCGTACCCGCCAGTTGTAATAGGTGCCGTCGGGCAGGTCCTCGACGAAGACGTGCCAGAAGAAGAAGGTCCGGTTGACCCTGGGGTCGAGCGCGATGACCTCGTCGGGCTCGGTGTCGTCGGCGCGCTCGAACAGCAGCAGCTCCATGGACTCGGCGTAGCGCGAGAAGACGCAGAAGTTGACGCCGCCCTCCATAGGGGTTGCGCCGGTGTTGTCCCAGACACCGGGCTGCACGGAAGATCTCTGTCGCGTCATGGTACGGCTCCTGCTCATGATCGCCGCTGTTCGCCCCCTTCTGGTCGTCATCGGCGCGACGGCTGCTGGCCGTCTGTGTGTACTTCGACCGCGGCGCGTGTGGGCCCGGTCACCAACGCCATCTCCCTGCGTTTTCGTTCGGCATCCTGCGGTCATCGCAACCCGTCCCGATTGATCGGGGCGGCGTCTTGAAGTCTAGACCCTGCAGGCGAAGTTCGCTCAATACGAAAGGGACAGATTGAAAAAGACGAGCCTGAGCGATACGTTAGGCGACATGAACCGATCCAGACGCGCGCTCCCCCTGCTGCTGGTGCTCTGTCTGCTCGCCTTCCAGGCGCAGACGGTGGCCGCGCGCGCGCTCGATTGTCTCCATCTCGGTGCGCCCGTCACCGAGGTCGCCTGTCCCGGCCACCTCCAGCCTGCAGGCGGGATCGACCGACAACCCGCAGCGCCCGGGGGCGGGGGCTCCCCCTTCGACTGCGCCAAGTGCGCGCTGGCGCTCACCCTCGGCGTACTGCAGGCGCCACCGGCGACCCCGCCGCTGCTGCTCGCCGACCGTGGCGCGGTACATCGGCCGCGCCCCCCCGCGCATTTCTATCTGCACGACCCCGAACACCTGCTGCGTCCACCGCGGACCGACTGACACCGACCCGATCCATCGCGGGGTCCCGTCGACCCCGTGCCGATTCAGTTCTGTGTTTGCGGGGCACGCCCGGTGCGTGTCCCTCGAGGTGTGACCCATGTATCGACGTCATCCATCCCGCGGAGGCGGCGCGCCGACGCGCGGTCTCTGGATCTCGCTATTGGTGGTGGTGCTTGCCGGTTGCGATGCCGCCCCCACGACCACGCCGCCGCCGGCGCAAGCCGAGCACGACCACGGCGCCGAGGAGGCGCCTGCCGCGCGACCGCTCGAAACCCGCTATGTCTGCCCGATGCACCCGCAGATCGTGCGCGATGCCCCCGGCACCTGCCCGATCTGCGGCATGGATCTGGTGGAGAAGGCGCTCGATCCCCTGGCCGGGCGCGGACCCGAGGTGCGGCTCGCCCCGGGGCTGGCGCAGACGCTCGGGGTCCGCACCGCCACGGTCGAGCGCGGCACCCTGTGGAAGTACGTCCGCACCCCGGGCCGGATCAGCTATGACGAGACCCGGCTGGCGCATCTCCACCCGCGCGCGCCGGGCTGGATCGAGGGGTTGAGCGTGCGCGCCCTCGGCGAGCCGGTCAGCGCCGGGCAGGAGCTTGCCGAGCTCTATGCCCCGGAGATCCTCTCCGCGCAGGTCGACTTCCTGCTCGCGCTCGCGCCCCAGCCCGAGGGCGTGGCCCGGGTGCGGGTCGATCAGGCGCGCAACATCCTCCGTCTGCTCGATGTCCCCGAGGCCGACATCCGCGCCATCGAGCGCAGCGGCGAGACCCGCCAGACGGTGCCGGTGCTGGCGCCGATCGACGGCGTGGTCACCGAGATGAAGGCGCGCGAGGGGATGTACGTCACCGCCGCCGATGCCATGTACACCATCGCCGATCTCAGCCGGGTGTGGGTGCTGGTCGACGTCTTCGAGCACCAGATCGACTGGATCGCCCCCGGCCAGGGCGCCGAGATCCGGGTCCCGGCCTATCCCGGACGCAGTTGGGAGGGCGAGGTCGACTATCTCTACCCGGCGCTCGATCCGCAGACGCGCACCCTGCGGGTGCGGTTGGTGTTCGACAACCCCGAGGGTCTGCTGCGCCCCAACATGTTCGCCGAGGTGGTGATCTACGGCGGTCCCAGGCGCGATGTGCTGAAGATCCCCGCCGAGGCGCTGATCGAGACCGGCACCGCCACCCGCGTGGTGCGCGCGCTCGACGACGGGCGCTTCGCCCCGGTCGAGGTGGTGGCGGGGATGCGGCGCGACGGCGAGGTCGAGATCCTCTCCGGGCTCGCCGCGGGCGATCGCGTGGTGACCTCGGGGCAGTTCCTGCTCGACTCCGAATCGAGCCTGCGCGCCGGACTCGACCGGCTCTCGGGCCAGACGCAGGGAGGGCACGATCATGCCGGTCACTGATCCCCGTCACCGCCCGGAGGTGTCGCGATGAAGGCCGTGATCCTCTGGTCGATCCGCCGGCGGATGCTGGTGCTGCTCGGCGCGCTGGCGCTCGCCGTCTGGGGCGCGCAGGCGCTGCGTACCATCCCGCTCGATGCCATCCCCGACCTCTCCGACGTGCAGGTGATCGTGCGCACCAGCTTCCCCGGCCAGTCGCCGCGGGTGGTCGAGGAGCAGGTCACCTATCCGCTCACCACCACCATGCTGGCCGTCCCCGGCGCCAAGGTGGTGCGCGGTTACAGCTTCTTCGGCGACAGCTATGTCTATGTGCTGTTCGAGGACGGCACCGATCTCTACTGGGCCCGCTCGCGGGTGCTCGAGTATCTCAACCAGGCCGCCGCGAGCCTCCCCGAGGGCGTCCAGCCCCGGCTCGGGCCGGATGCCTCCGGGGTCGGCTGGATCTACAGCTATGCCCTGGTCGATCGCAGCGGACGGCACGACATCGCCGAGCTGCGCAGCCTCCAGGACTGGTTCCTCAAGTTCGAGCTGCAGGCGGTCCCGGGGGTGGCCGAGGTGGCCACGGTCGGCGGCATGGTGCGCCAGTACCAGGTGGTGGTCGATCCCGATCGGTTGCGTGCCTACGGCATCCCGCTGGCGCGGGTGGCCGAGGCGCTGCGCGCGGCCAATGCCGAGGTCGGCGGCTCGGTGCTGGAGCTGGCCGAGGCCGAGTACATGATCCGCACCCGCGGCTATCTGCGCGGGGTCGAGGACATCGAGACCATCCCGCTGGGCGCCACCGAGGGCGGCACCCCGATCCTGCTGCGCGATCTGGCGCGGGTGCGGATCGGGCCGCAGATGCGCCGCGCGGTGGCCGATCTCGACGGCGAGGGCGAGGTCACCGGGGGGATCGTGGTGATGCGCTCGGGCGAGAACGCGCTGGCCACCATCGCCGCCGTCGAGGCGCGGCTCGATGCGCTCGCCGCCGGGCTCCCCGAGGGCGTGGAGATCGTCGAGACCTACGACCGCTCGCGGCTGATCCGCGCCGCCGTCGACAACCTCGGCGACAAGCTCGTCGAGGAGTTCGTCGTCGTCGCCCTGGTCTGCGTGCTCTTCCTCGTCCATCTGCGCTCGGCGCTGGTGGCCATCGTCAGCCTGCCGCTGGGGGTGCTGGCCGCCTTCCTGGTGATGAACGCACAGGGGGTCAACGCCAACATCATGTCGCTCGGCGGCATCGCCATCGCCATCGGCGCCATGGTCGATGCCGCCATCGTGATGGTGGAGAACGCCCACAAGCACCTCGAACGCGCCGGCCCCGGGATCGACCGCGCCACCCACTGGCGGGTGATCGGCGAGGCGGCCACCGAGGTCGGACCGGCGCTGTTCTTCTCGCTGTTGATCATCACCCTGAGCTTCCTGCCGGTGTTCGCGCTCGAGGCGCAGGAGGGACGACTGTTCGCGCCCCTGGCCTATACCAAGACCTATGCGATGGCCGCCGCGGCGGGGCTCGCCGTCACCCTGGTGCCGGTGCTGATGGGCTATCTGGTGCGTGGCCGCATCCCGCGCGAGCAGGCCAATCCGCTCAACCGCGCGCTGATCGCCGGCTACCGGCCCGTGCTCGGCGCGGTGCTGCGCCGCCCGCGCTCGACGCTGGTGGCCGCCGGGGTGCTGCTCTACAGCTGTCTGATCCCGCTCGGCGGGGTGGGCGGGCTGCTCGCACCGCTCAAATGGCCCTTCCAGCTCGCCTCGGCGGTGGTCGAGAGCCCGCTCGCCGAACGCGCCGAGGTCCGGGTGGGGCAGTGGCAGCAGGCGCTTGCCGAGGGCTGGCGCGCGCATCTCGGCGCGCTGCCGGTGATCGGCGGCTGGGATCGCGGGTTGGGCTCGGAGTTCATGCCCGAGCTCGACGAGGGCGATCTGATGTACATGCCGACCACGCTGCCCGGGATCTCGATCGGCAAGGCGCGCGAGCTGTTGCAGCAGACCGACCGGCTGATCGCCTCGGTGCCCGAGGTCGAGCGGGTGTTCGGCAAGGTCGGGCGCGCCGAGACCGCCACCGACCCGGCGCCGCTGACCATGATCGAGACCTTCATCCATCTCAAGCCGCGCGAGGCGTGGCGCGAGGGGATGACGCTCGCGCGGCTGATCGACGAACTCGACGAACGCGTCCAGGTGCCCGGCGTGACCAACGCCTGGGTGATGCCGATCAAGACCCGCATCGACATGCTCGCCACCGGCATCAAGACCCCGATCGGGGTGAAGATCTCGGGGCCGGATCTGGCCGAGATCGAGCGACTGGGCCGGGCGTTGGAGCCGATCCTGATGGGGATCGAGGGCACGGTCTCGGCCTATTCCGAGCGCGTCGCCGGGGGGCGCTATGTCGAGATCCGCCCCGACCGCCTGGCCGCCGCGCGCTTCGGGCTGAACATCGACGACATCAACCAGGTGGTGGCCGCCGGGATCGGCGGCATCGAGGTCACCCGCACCGTCGAGGGGCTGGAGCGCTATCCGGTCAATCTGCGCTTCCCGCGCGATCGGCGCGCCGATCTCGAGGCGCTGCGGGAGCTTCCGATCGTCACCCCGAGCGGGGCGCAGGTCGCGCTCGGGCAGGTCGCCGAGGTGGTGATCGTCGACGGACCGCCGCTGCTCAAGAGCGAGAACGCGCGGCTCACCGGCTGGACCTTCGTCGACATCCGCGGCCGTGATCTCGGCGGCTATGTCGCCGAGGCGCGGGCGCGGGTGCAGGAGGCGCTGGCGCTGCCGCCGGGCTACGCGCTCGACTGGTCGGGCCAGTACGAGTCGATGGAGCGCGCCCAGGCGCGGCTGGCGCAGGTGCTGCCGCTGACCCTGGCGATCATCCTGGTGCTGCTCTATCTCGCCTTCGGCTCGCTCGGGCGGGCGCTGCTGGTGCTCGGCTCGCTGCCGCTGGCGCTGGTCGGCGGGCTGTGGCTGATCTATCTGCTCGACTACAACCTCTCGGTGGCGGTCGCGGTGGGCTTCATCGCCCTGGCCGGGGTGGCGGCGGAGTTCGGCGTGGTGATGCTGGTCTATCTCGACGCGGCGCTCGCGCGTCGCCGCGCCGAGGGACGGCTCGATGACCGCGCGGCGCTCCACGCCGGGCTGATCGAGGGCGCGGTGCTGCGCATCCGTCCCAAGGCGATGACGGTGGCGACCATCTTCGCCGGGTTGCTGCCGATCATGCTCGGCGCCGGGGTCGGCTCGGAGGTGATGCGCCGCATCGCCGCGCCCATGGTCGGCGGCATGATCACCGCGCCGCTGCTCAGCCTGCTGTTGCTGCCGGCGGCCTACGCCCTCTGGTACCGGCGCGGGCTGCGCTGAGCGGGGCCGCGTCCGGGGCGCCTAGCGCGCGAGCCCGGGCGCGGCCTTGACGATCAACCCGCCGGTCGGCACCCCGATGTCGTCGGCGATCACCCCGCACTTGGCCTGGAGCAGGAAGACGATGGGCGCCTCGACCTCGCTCAGGCTCTCGTAGTTGGCCTGACCCTTGGCGATGATCAGCGGCGCGGCGGCGAAGCGTGCGCGGAATTCGTCCGAGCAGCGATCGAGCAAGGTGCCGACGGCGTCCGAGCCGTTGTCGACGAGGCTGGCGCAGCCGTCGAGCCCGGCGGCGCGCGCGTCCTCCAGGGTGGCGTCGTTGATCGCCGGGCCGCCCTTGCAGACATAGGTCACCGGCTGGTCGAGCTGCTCGATCAGGGCGCGGTCGAACACCGTCTCGCCGGCGTTGTCGCCGAGATAGAGCACCCGGTCGACGCGCGCGAGCGCGGCGCGCAGCACCGCCAGGTCGTCGATGGCGAAGGGCTGGCGCAGCACCCGATCGAGGGTGGCCTCGAGGTCGTAGTGCTCGAACACCCCGAAGTCGATGATGTTGCCCGCGATCGCGCCGCGCACCGCCGTCTCCAGCGGATCGGCCGAGGCGGCGATGGCGGCGATCAGCCGTGGGTAGAGGTCGAGGGCGCGGCGCGTCGCCTCCTGCTTGGCCGCGAGATAGGGATCGACGGCGCCGGTGCGGGTGCGCACCAGACGGTGGATGGTCTCGGCCATCCGTGGCGGCGTGGTGTCGAGCGGCAGCCTCTGCAACTCGGCCATGGTCTCGACCAGGATCGCGTGCTGCAGCGCCTGATCGGCGCCGGCGCGCCGCGCCGCGCTCAGCGCCTGGCGCAGGAAGCAGGAATAACAGTCGAGATGGGTGTGCATGACGGCTCCGTCGGTTGCTGGCAGGGAGCAGCGACCCTAGCACGGGGTGGCGACTCGACGCCTTGACGACTGTCGCCGGGCGCTGTCCGACTATGCTTCTTGGTGCAGGGGTGTGTCGCAGCGGATCGGCAGCATCAGGAGGTCGTCATGAACCAGGAACCCTCGTCCCTCGAACCCTCGCTCACCGAATTGCTCGCGGCCCTGACCGATGCCGTCGGTCGGGGCGATCGTGCGGGTGCGCAGGCCCTGGCGCTCGAGATCCGTCAGCGGCTGATGGCCGAGTCGGCGTGGCTCGATGAGGCCGAACGCCAGGTCGGCGCGCTGCTGGCCGCCCTCGATCGACAGTCGCCCATCATCGTGCGGCTGGTGGGTGATGTCGGCGCGTCGTCATGGCCGCTTGCGACCGATGACAGACACTTCGTCGTCGACAGGGGGGAGGCGCCCCAGTGCGCCGGCATCCCGGCGTGGTCCATGACCACGGCCGCCCCGGCTAACGGCGAGGTCTATCCGGTGTGGTTCGGCACCAACCGCCGCCCGGACGGGGCGGGCGGCTATGGCGGCGAGCGCGACACCCGGGTCCACTACGGTCGGGCGCTGGTCCAGGTCCCCGAGGCGCATCGCTTCGGCGAGACCGGCAGTGGTTTCTGGACGCGGTTGCTGCGTCTCGACCTGCGCGACGACCGACTGCGGCTGCGCGCCGTCGAGTCGCGCACGCCCGCGGCCTGCCTCGCCGAGGTCGCGGCGACCGTGGCGGCGGCGCGCGAGGCCGGCGAGCAGGCCCAGGCAATGGTCTATCTGCACGGCTACAACACCAGCTTCGAGGAGGCGGCGATCCGCGCCGCGCAGATCGGCTATGACCTCAAGGTGCCGGCCACCGCCTTCTTCAGCTGGCCCTCGCAGGGTACGCTCGCGGCCTATCCCGCCGACGAGGCGGCGATCGAGGCGAGCGAGCGACTGATCGCCGACTTCCTCGTCGCGTTCGCCCGCGACTGTGGTACCGACCGGGTGCATCTGGTCGCGCACAGCATGGGCAATCGTGGTCTGTTGCGGGCGTTGCAGCGGATCGCGGCAGAGGCCGGGGAGGCGGGGGTGCGCTTCGCGCAGGTGTTCCTCGCCGCGCCCGACGTCGATCGCGATCTCTTCCTCGATCTCGCCAGGCTCTATCCGCGTCACAGCGAGCGCACCACGCTCTATGCCTCCGCCGCCGATCGTGCGGTGCACCTCTCCTCCAGACTCCACGGTGCGCCGCGTGCGGGCTATTTCGAGCCCTATACGGTGGTGCCCGGGGTGGACACGGTGGCCGTGCCCGACTTCGACCTCGACCTGCTCGGTCACGGTTATTTCGCCCAGGCCGAGGCGTTGCTGCACGATCTCTTCGAGCTGATGCGTCACGACAGCGCGCCGACGGCGCGACAGCGTCTGCGTCCACTCGACGGGGCCGGCGCCGGGGTCTGGTCATTGGTCAGATAGTGCTTGAGGATCAGGGGACTGGCCCCATGAATGATCACCTCATCACCAATCAGTCTCCGTGAGCTGTATCAGTACCCGGGACGGATCGAACACAGGGAGGATCGAGATGACTGAGCCGACTTGCGTGATCCTGGTCGAGGGGGACGCCGAGCTGCGGACCTCCCTCGCCAATGCCCTCGGGGACGCCGGCTGTACGGTCGCAACCGCGCCCGACGGACTGTCCTTCTATCGTCAACTCAGCGAGCAGAGCTTCGCCGTGGTGGTCGTCGACCTCGCGTTGCCGGATCAGCCGGGACAGGTGTTGATCGATTACGCCAGACGCCAGACCACCAGCGCCATCGTTGCCATCGGCGCGCGCAGCGGGGTCGAGATCCGGGTCGATTGCTATCAGGCCGGGGCCGATCTGTTCCTGCAGACGCCGGTCGATGCACAGGAGCTGGCCGTCGCCGTCTCCAGCCTGGCGCGGCGTCATGCCCAGCTGCGTGCCGCGGCGCAGCGTCTCGTCGGCTGGCGTCTGCTGGTGCATCGGCGGGCGCTGGCGATCCCCGGTGCCGGCACCCTGGAACTCAGTCCGCGCGAGTGTCAGCTGCTCGACCTGCTCTCGCCCGGGGCGGGTGCCGCGGTGCGTCGCTGTGAGCTGCTCGACCGGCTCTATGCGCGGCGCGACGAGAGCGCCGAGCGCGCGCTCGAGACCCTGGTGCGCCGTACCCGTCGCAAGATCGCCGGCCACCATCCTGGGCCGAGCCCCATCCTCACCCAGCATGGTGTCGGCTATGCCTTCGCCACCCCGTTGATGCGGGCCTGAGGCCTTGGTCAGAACCGGTCAGGTCAGGTCGGTTCCCGTGGGTTGATGCACGGCCATCGGCCTGTCACCGTGCAACCAGCGTCCGGGATCGTCCCGGCGCTCACGACGATCGCAATGGAGGAACCGGGATGAAGACCTTCAGCACAGTGGCGGCGATGGCCCTGGTCTGTACCGCCTCGGGGGCGGCGCTCGCCGAGGACATGGAGAAGGGGGTGAACGCCTTTCGCGCCTGCTATGGCAGCGACATCCCGCCGGGGATGACCGGTGCGCCGGAGCTGACCATCGAGGTGGTGGTCGACTCCCAGCCCGAGCACAAGGCGATGGGCACGGGCAAGGTGACCTGGGGCTCGGTGCAGGGCTTCGCGCCGATCGAGACCGAGATCAGCGGCCCTTGGTACTACATGTGCACCATGGACGCCTGCTCGATCCGCTTCGACTTCTCCGGCGAGGGGCTGGGCGGCATGCTGGTGGCGACCAACTGGGGCTCGCCCGGCACCTTCAAGTACAGCTTCAACGACGGCGACCCCGTCGAGCAGAAGGCGATGGTGTGTAACTGAGGAAAGCACCGTCTCGTCCTGGATCAGCCTCCAGCGGCCAGCCGACAGCCTCCAGTGGAGAAGCGTGGCTGACCGCTGAAAGCTGATCGCTCATTTTTCAGCCTCCAGCGGCCAGCCGACAGCCTCCAGTGGAGAAGCGTGGCTGACCGCTGAAAGCTGATCGCTCATTTTTCAGCCTCCAGCGGCCAGCTGACAGCCTCCAGTGGGGAGGGCCAACGTCATGGTTTGGCGACAGTGGCGTGCATACTGCCGCGATGGCGAGAGAAGACGTCCCGCTGGTAGCTGACGACTGGATGCTTACCGCTTTATCCCTTCGCGTCCTTTGCGGCTTTGCGGTTCAATCTCTTCGGCCGGCGGTTCAGCCGAGCCCCATCTCCTCGAGCAGCTCGTCGCTGCGCATCACCTGGCAGTAGATCATGTTGAGGATCTCCAGCTCGTGCTGGTGCAGGCTGTCGGTGCCGGCGGCGCAGCAGTCCTCGAGGAGGATGACGTGGAAGCTCTCGTCGGCGAGGCTGCGCACCGTCGAGGAGACGCACTGGTCGGTGTAGACGCCGGTGACGATGACGTTGCGGATGCCCATGTTGTTGAGCACCAGACGCAGGTTGGTCCCGGTGAGGGCGCTGTCGGTGGTCTTGGTGACGACGATCTCGCCCGGTTCCGGGGCCAGCTCGGGGACGATCTGCGAGGCCTCGGTGTCGAGCGGCATCAGCAGGTTGTTCCAGCCCGGCAGCTTTTGGCTCAGCGAGCGATCGCGACCGTCCTCGAGCAGACAGGCGATGCGGGCGTGGATGACGTCGATCCCGGCGGTGCGGAA
Organism: Marichromatium sp. AB32; assembly: GCF_003718675.1. NCBI lineage: Bacteria > Pseudomonadati > Pseudomonadota > Gammaproteobacteria > Chromatiales > Chromatiaceae > Marichromatium > Marichromatium sp. AB32. The sequence goes on along the minus strand of NZ_RHFJ01000048.1, from coordinate 5,083 downwards.
GCGTTGCTGGAGGGCGCGAAGGTTGGGGATCAGGGTCTCGCGCATGCGTTGCTGGAAGGGGGCCCAGCGGGCGCGTTCTTCGGGGTCGTCGGCGAGCACCATGCCGTAGTTCTGCACGTCGATGCAGAGCAGCGCGGTCTCCTCGGGGGTGAGCGGCGGGAGTTCCGGTGCGGGCGCCTTGGCGTAGTAGAAGGAGCGGTGTCGCGTCTTCCAGGTCATGCGCGGTGCCTCCTCGATGCGCGGGCGGGGCGGCCGCTCGGCTTGTCCCCAGACCCTGTGGTTCGTCCTGTGGATAAGTTGTGACGAGTTGCGCTAGGTCACTGAGATACAAGCCCGTGAGACGGATTGGTCGAATCCTGTCCACCAGAGGCTAATCTCTAAGCGTAGTCCAGAAAGATCACACTCACCAGTGATCCAGGACAAACATGGGCGAGAAGGGGGACCAGCGACCAGCGGGATTGAACCGCTAAGCCGCAAAGGACGCGAAGAAAGCGATCAGCATCCAGCAAACAGCCTCCAGTGTCGGCGTACGGTCAACCGCGACGCGACGAGACAACCCAACCCCCTCACTGGAGGCTGGCAACTGAAAGCCTTTCTTCATCTTCGCGCACTTTGCGGCTTTGCGGTTCAATCTCCCGGCGGCTGTCGGCTGTCGGCTGTCGGCTGTCGGCTGTCGGCTGTCGGCTACTGCAGGGCCGGGACCAACCGCTGTCGTCGTCGTGCGGTGGCGACCAGGGTGATGCCGAGCATTACCGCCGCGGCGGTCAGGCCGGCGAGTAGTCCCAGCCACAGACCGGCCGGTCCGCGTGCCGGGCCGAACAGATCGGTGAGCGCGAGGCTGTAGCCGATCGGCAGGCCGATGGCCCAGTAGGCGATCAGGGTGATGATCATCGGCGTGCGGGTATTCTGGTAGCCGCGCAGGGCGCCGGCGGCGGTCACCTGGACGGCGTCGGAGAGCTGGTAGAGCGCGGCATAGACGATCAGCTGGGTGGCCACGGCGATCACCGCCGGGTCCGGGGTGTAGAGCCGTGCGACCCAGTCGCGCCCGAGCAGGATCAGCACGGCCGAGCAGCAGGCCAGGGTCAGCGCCGTGCCCAGCGCGACCCGGGTGCTGAAGCGCGCCTCCCGGATCGAGCCGCGTCCGAGCGCCTGACCGACTCGCACCGTGGTCGCCATCGACAGCGACAGGGGCACCATGAAGATCAGGGTGGAGAAGTTGAGCGCGACCTGGTGTCCGGCCACCACCACCGGTCCGAGACCACCGATGAGCAAGGCGATGACGGCGAAGATGCTGGCCTCGGCGAATACCGCGATGCCGATCGGCACACCGAGCGCGAGCAGCGCGCCGAGGGTGGCGGGGTCGGGGCGCTCGATCCGGGCGAAGGGGGCGTAGCGATGATAGCGCGGCGCGAGCGCGATCCAGAGCGCCAAACCGGCGAGCATGAACCACATCACCAGCGCCGTGGCCCAGCCGCAGCCGACGCCGCCGAGCGCCGGCAGCCCGAACCAGCCACCGTGGATGAAGACATGGTTGGCCGGGATGTTGAGCAGCAGCCCGAGCAGTCCGAGCACCATGTAGGGACGCGGCTGTCCGAGCCCGTCGCAGAAGCCGCGCAGCACCTGAAACAGCGCCGCCGCCGGGAAGCCGAACGCGACCGCCTGCAGATAGCCCATGGTCGGGGCGATCAGCTCGGGGTCGATTCGCATCACCTCCAGCAGAGGTTGCGCCGAGGCCAGCACCGCGGCGGCGAGTGCTCCCAGCGCGAGCGCCAGCCACAGCGCCTGGCGCACCAGCGGCCCGGTCGCGCCCAGTCGCCCGGCGCCGACGAGGTGGGCGACCTTGGGGGTGGTGGCCATCAGCACCCCGTTCATCAGCAGGAAGACCGGGATCCACACCGAGTTGCCGAGCGCCACCGCGGCGAGATCGCGCGCCCCGACCCGACCGGCCATCAGGGTGTCGACGAAACCCATCGCGGTGTGCGAGAGCTGGGTGATGAGGATCGGCCAGGCCAGGGCGATCAAGGCGAGGAACTCGACGCGGACGCGTTGAGCGGTTGCACGCTGGGAAGACATGGAAACCGTCTTTAAAAACAGTTAATTATCTTCCCTTCGATTGCGGGTTGTCAATCGTCGCGAAACGTGTATCTAGCTGTCGACCAGCGACCAGCGGGATTGAACCGCAAAGCCGCAAAGAGCGCGAAGATGGAGAAAGGCTTCCAGCCGCCAGCCGCCAGTGATGGGGCGGGGCTGTCTCGTCGCGTCGCGATCGACCGCACACCGACACTGGGGGCTGCTTGCTGGAGGCTGGTCGCTCTCTTCGTGTCCTTTGAGTCTTTGCGGTTCTATCTTCATTGAACTGCCAAGCCGCCAAGAGCGCGAAGATGGAGAAAGGCTTCCAGCCGCCAGTGATGGGGCGGGGCTGTCTCGTCGCGTCGCGATCGACCGCACACCGACACTGGAGGCTGCTTGCTGGAGGCTGGTCGCTTTCTTCGCGTCCTTTGCGGCTTTGCGGTTCAATCTCCTGGCGGCTTGAATCTCCGCACCGACTTGCACGCAGTGAGTGTAATGCTATAACGTCCCGCGTTCTGTCTTGCGATTTGTCAACGCCTCTTCCATGCCGTCTCCGGTCCATCCACAACCCCGTCGTGCGCGTGCCCCATTGGCTGCGTTGCTGCTCGGTGTTGTGTTGCTGTGGACGCAGACGGCGCTGGCGGCGCATCAGCTCGAGCACCTGGTCCACGATCACGATGGCCCCTGCCTGATCTGTCTGGGGGGTGTCGGGATCGGCTCGCCGCTCGGGGCCGCGCCGCCGTCGCTGTATCAGGTCCGCCCGCGTGAGATCGGGCGGCTGTGCTCGGCGCCACTCGTCTGGCCGGGCGCATGCTCCTTCCTGCCTCAGCGCGCTCGCGCGCCCCCCGGCTCGGTTCGCTGTTGATCGCTGTGACGTTTTCGATCACCCGCTGGTGACCGTTGGCGTCCTTGTGCTCCACCCAATGATCAGGAACCGAAGCCATGTCCACACCGAACCTGCTGCGTGGCGGGGCGGGCGCGCTCGCGCTGCTGCTGCCGCTGTGTGCCACAGCCACGACCGATGATGCCGAGATCGCCGAGCTGCGCGCGATGATCGAGGCGATGAAGGACCAGTACGAGACCCGTATCCAGTCGCTCGAACGCCGTCTCGCCGAGGCCGAGTCGCGCACGCCGCCACGGGCGGCCCTCCCCCCCGGTGACACCGGCTCGCGTCCGATGCGCGCGCCCGTGGTGCACCAGGCGCCGACACCCGCGCCGACCCGTGGCGCGCTGAGCGCGGCCAATGCCTTCAATCCGCAGATCTCGGTGATCCTCGACGGCAACTACTATCACGACGACCTCGACGGCGAGGGTTCGGGCCTGGTCGGCCAGGCCTTCCAGCCCTCCGGTGGTGATCATCACGATCACGACCACGCCGGTCACAGCCACGGCACCTTCGACAACGGCTTCAACATGCGTGAGGCCGAGCTGAGCTTCGCCGCGACCATCGACCCCTATTTCGATGCCGCCATGCACATGGCCGTCGACAGCGACGGCAACGTCGAACTCGAGGAGGCCTATCTGCAGACCCGCGCGCTGCCGCACGGGCTGCGGGTCAAGGCTGGACGCTTCCTCAGCGGCTTCGGCTATGCCAACGCCCAGCACCCGCACCAGTGGGCCTTCGTCGACCAGAACCTGCCCTATCTCAATCTGCTCGGGGTGCACGGTCTGCAGGACACCGGGGTGCAGCTGACCTGGCTGCCGGCGCTGCCGGTCTACACCCTGGTCGGGGTCGAGGCGCTGCAGGGCGATCAGGAGCGCTTCGGCGCCACCTTCGGCGACGAGACCCTGGAGGCGCTCGGGCTCGACGAGGCCGGCGACGGCCCGCGGCTGTGGACCGCCTTCGCCAAGATCGCCCCCGACCTCGGCGACCAGCACGCGCTGCAGTTCGGCGTCTCCTTCGCCCATGGCGACCGTCAGCAGGAGCTGCACGCCCATACCCACGACCACGACGCCGAGGTGCACCAGACCGCGCTCGACGGCGACGCCGATCTCTGGGGTGTCGATCTGGTCTACGCCTATGACGCGCCCGGCTACGGCGGCAAGGGCGACCTGCGGCTGCAGAGCGAGTATCTGCGTTCGATCAAGGACCTCGACATCATCGCCAGCGCCCATCCCGAGCAGCTCGGCGATCGGCGCACCTTCACCACCGACGGGCTCTACGCCCAGCTCACCTACGGGATCGCGCCGCGCTGGACCCTGGGGCTGCGCTATGACGTGCTCGGCCTGACCAACAGCGTCGGCGGCGACGCCGATGCCGACTATGGCAGCTCCGAGCGCTGGACCCTGGGGCTGACCTGGGGGTTGACGGAGTTCTCCCAGTTGCGCGCGCAGTACGCCCGCAACGACATCCTGGTGGCCGAGGACACGCGCGAGCGCTTCGACGCCTTCTATCTGCAGTTCCTGATGAGCATGGGCAGCCACGGCGCCCACGCCTTCTGATGCCCCGGAGGAACGCCATGAACAGATCCCTGATGATCCGCGCGGGCGTGCTGCTCGCGGCCCTGGTCGCGCTGCCGGCGCAGGCGCTCGAGGTGGTGGCCACCAGCCCGAGCATGGGTGCGTTGGTGCGCGCGGTCGGCGGCGCGGACACCGCGCTGACGGTGCTCTCCGGGCCCGAGCGCGACCTGCACCGGTTGCAGGCGCGCCCGAGCATGATCGGCGCGCTGCGTCGCGCCGACCTGGTGGTGGCGGTCGGCGCCGAGTTGGAGATCGGCTGGTTGCCGCTGGCGATCGCCAGCGCCGCCAACCCGGCGATCCGCCCCGAGACTCCGGGCTATTTCGAGGCCGCCGCCCAGGTCGCGCTGCTCGATGTCGGCACCCCGGCCGATCGCGCGCTCGGTGACGTCCACCCGCTCGGCAATCCGCACCTCAACCTCGATCCGCTGCGCATGGTGACGGTGGCGCGGGCGCTGGCCGAGCGCATGGCCGGGCTCGATCCGGCCGGTGGCCCCGGCTATCGCGCCGGCGCCGCGCGCTTCGCCGCCGCCGTCGAGCGGCGGCTGCCGGCGTG
>NZ_RHFJ01000047.1:0-22155 GCF_003718675.1 Marichromatium sp. AB32 | reverse complement strand
ACTGGCATGAGAAGAGAGATCGAGGGCTTGGTCTTAGCGACAAGGTCCAGGCCTTCAGGCGCAATCGAGCTGCCTCAATCTCGCGCGGTGGGAGCTAACCACCACGGGGTGGCAAGATACAAGGCGCGAAGTGCGCAAAGGGATGCGCGGCTTCGTGGACTCGGCGCCTGGATCAAGCGTCACGGCAAGGCTCAGTGGCAGGCGCGAGCGCCGACAGCGACCGGCCCCCAGCCTCCAGTCGCCAGTACCGCAGGCCATGACGGCTGCGAGAAGACGCCGAGCACGCGGCGGGATCGCCGCTGGGTTCGGCGTCTTTACCGAACAACCATCGACCCGCAAAGACCGCGATCAGGCATGAAGGCGTGCTGAACACCGAGCAAAGGCGCACTTTCGATCCCTTCGCGTCCTTCGCGCCTTCGCGGTTCAATCTTTTGCGGTTCGATCCTTCCCCTGCGCTCGCGAGCCCGAGCCGATTCGACCTCAGGAATTCCGCATGTCCGACCCCAGTAGTCTGCAGATCGTCGCCAGCAAGGCGCTCGGTGGCGCCGAGCGTTGGTTCATCCGCTTCGCCGAGGCGCTCGCCGAGCGCGGTGCGCCGGCGGAGCTGGCGATCCGCCGCGACAGCGCGCTCGACGGCCACCCGCTCGGCGCCCTGGCCTGTCACCGCCTGCCCTTTCTCACCACCTGGGACCCCTATTCGCGCCATGCCCTCTCGCGGCTGATCGCGCGGCGCCGTCCCGAGATCGTGCAGACCTACATGGGACGCGCCACCCGGCTGACGCGGCTCTCCCCGCGCGGCGGCCCGATCCATCTCGCCCGGCTCGGCGGCTACTACAAGCTCTCGCCCTATCGCCATGCCCACGGCTGGATCGGCAACACCCGCGGGCTGTGCGACTGGATGGTGCGCCAGGGGCTGCCCGCCGACCGCGTCCATCACATCTACAACTTCGCCGACCCGGCGGTGCCGGTCGCAGCCGACACGGTCGCGGCGCTGCGCGCGCATCACGCCATCCCCGATGACGCCTGGGTGCTGGTCACGCTCGGGCGCTTCGTCCCGGTCAAGGGGCAGGCCCACCTGCTCGCGGCGCTCGCGGCGCTGCCCGAGCGCATCGCCGGACGAGCGCTGCGTCTGGTGATGGTCGGCGACGGCCCGCTGGCCGAACCGCTGCGCGCCCAGGCGCGCCAGCTAGGTCAGGAGGAACGCATCGTCTGGGCCGGCTGGCAGCGCGATCCCCGACCCTATCTGCAACTGGCCGATCTGGTGGTCTTCCCCTCGCTCGAGGCCGAGACCCTGGGCAACGTCATCCTCGAGGCCTGGAGCTGGGGGCGCCCCCTGGTCACCGCCGAGTTCCGCGGCGCGCGCGAACTCACCCGTCACGGCGAGGACGCCTGGTGCGTGCCCTGCGCCGACGCCGCGGCGCTCGCCACCGGCATCCGCGAGACCCTCGGCGACGAGACGCTGCGCGCCGCGCTGGTGGCGCGCGGGCGCGAGCGGGTCGAGCACGAGTTCGGCCGCGCGGTGATCATGGATCAGTATCTCGCGCTCTATCGCCGCCTCGCCGGCGGCTGACACCGACCACCGCCCCTACCACAGCCCCGGCGCATCCAGTATGTTTGAGCCGACGGCTCCAGCACGCACCCCGGCGCGTCACCACCGCCCGACCCAGGGTGCACAAGGACCTGGGGCCAGAGGAGCGCACGCGCGTGCGGCCCCGCGCCGGACACGCGCCCCGTCACCGCAGCCGGAGCCGAGTCACATGCACCCCGATACCCTGGTCCGCGATATCGACACCCTGTTCTCCCTGCCCGAGGTCGCGCTGCGGCTCAATCAGTTGATCGACCACCCCGAGACCACCCCAGCCGATCTCGCCGAGGTGATGCGCTGCGATCCCGCGCTCTCGGCGCGGTTGCTGCGGCTGGTCAACAGCGCCGGGCGCAGCCAGGTACAGGCGGTGGAGACGGTCGGTCAGGCGATCGGACTGATCGGCTATCGCGCACTGCGCGATCTGGTGTTCGCCACCTGCGCGGTGGAGATGTTCAAGGGGTTGCCGCCGGAGCGGGTGAACATGGAACGCTTCTGGCTCCATGCCATCGCCTGCGCGATCGCCGCGCGCCAGCTCGTGATGCGTAGCGGCAGGCACGACGGCGAGCGGCTGTTCATCACCGGGCTGCTGCACGGGCTGGGACGGCTGGTGTTCTTCGCGCGCTGCCCCGAGCGCTATCTGCGGGTACTCGAGCAGGTCGACACCAAGGGCGCGACGCTCGCCGAGGCCGAGCGCGCCGAGTTCGGCTTCGACGCCGACGCGGTGAGCGCGGCACTGCTCGCGCACTGGCACTTCCCCGAATCGATCCGCGAGCCGATCGCCTGCCGCCTCCACCCGGAGCGCGCGAGCACCGCCGAGCGGACACGCGACGCCGGCATCCTCGGCGCCGCCGAGCGCATCGCCCGCGAGCTGCGCGATTGTCTGCTCGAGGGGCGCGCGCCCGACGCCGAGCTGCTGCACGCCCAGGCACGCGCGCTCGGGCTGGTCGACTCGGCACTCGACGGCATGCCCGAGGCGATCAACCTGGAGGTGGTGGAGCTGTTCGAGACCCTGCTGCCGGGCTCGACCCTGCTGCCCTGAGGGCGGCTCAGTCGTCCCCCGGGACGAACAGCCCGACCAGATCGTCGAGGAAGTCGCGCCCGCGCGCGCTCGGTACCACCCGAGCCGGATCGGGCTCGATCAGTCCCAGCGCGCGCGCGCGTTCGAGCGGGGCGGCCAGGCGCGTCACCGGTAGCCCGGTGGCGCGGACGAAGTCCGCCGGCGCAAAGCCCTCGACCAGCCGCAGCGCGTTGAGCGCGAACTCGACGATCAGGTCATCGGCATCGAGCACCCGCCGCTCCGCGATCAGCGCCTCGGGCGCGGCCCCCAGATAGGCCTCGGGGTCGGCCAGGCGCGCCTCGCGCCACACCCGTTCGACCCGTCCGTCGCGCCAGCGCGAGAGCTTGGCGTGGGCACCGGCGCCGATGCCGAGATAGTCGCCGAAGCGCCAGTAGTTGAGGTTGTGACGGCAGCGCCGCCCCGCGCGTGCGTAGGCCGAGACCTCGTAGCGCGCCAGCCCGGCGGCGGCGAGCCGTTCCTGCCCGGCGGCGGCGATGTCGGCCACCAGGTCGGGGTCGGGCAGCGGCGGCGGGTCGTCGTGGAAGGCGCTACCGGGTTCCAGGCTGAGCTGGTAGTAGGAGAGGTGTTCGGGCGCGAGCGCGAGCGCTGCCTCGAGGTCGTCGCGCGCGAGCGACGGGGTCTGTCCGGGGAGGCCGAACATCAGGTCGAGGTTGAGGTTGTCGAAGCCCGCGGCGCGCGCCATCGTCACCGCCGCGCGCGCCTCCTCCGGGGAGTGGATGCGCCCGAGCGCGACGAGCCGCTCGGCCTCCAGGCTCTGCACCCCGATCGAGAGCCGGTTGACCCCGGCCTCGCGATAGGCGGCGAAGCGCCGCGCCTCGGCGGTACCGGGGTTGGCCTCGAGGCTGATCTCGGCATCGGGGGCGAGCGTCAGGCGCGCCCGTACGCCGTCGAGCAGGCGGGCCACCGCCGACCCCGGGAGCAGGCTGGGGGTGCCGCCGCCGATGAAGATCGAGACCACCGGACGGCGTGCCTCGGGGACGGCGAGCGCACGGTCGAGATCGGCGAGCAGGTGCTCGACATAGGCCGCGAGCGCGGCCCCGGCGACCGGATGGGAGTTGAAGTCGCAGTAAGGGCACTTGCGCACGCACCAGGGCAGATGGATATAGAGCCCGAGGGGCGGCGCGCCGCCCCCGGCCCCGGCGGCGCGCCCGGTCACACCTGGTCGCGCGCGCGCAGGTAGGTCTGCTCGGAGATCGCGCTCCACTCGCGGGCCTGGGCGAGGAACTTGCGATAGGAGGTGTAGACCTTGGCCGAGAAGGCATCGCGCTCGGCGATCTCGGCGACCACCTCGTCGGCCAGGCCGCGCAGCTTGGCGATGACGTCATCGGGCAGACGGCGCAGCTCGACGCCGTGCTCGTCGACCAGGGTCGAGAGCGCCACCGGGTTGCGTGCGGTGTACTCGGCAAGCATGTCCTGGTTGATCACCTTGCAGGCGTTCATCACGATCGCCTGCAGGTCCTTGGGCAGCGACTCCAGCGCCTCGCGGTTGACCATCGCCTCCATGATGGTGCCCGGCTCGTGCCAGCCGGGGTAGTAGTAGTAGCGTGCGGCCTTGTAGAGACCGAAGGCGAGGTCGTTGTAGGGACCGACCCACTCGGTAGCGTCGATGGTGCCGTTCTGCAGCGCGGTGAACAGCTCGCCGCCGGGGAGGTTGACCGGGGTGCCGCCGGCGCGCGCCAGCACCTCGCCGCCGAGACCGGGGATGCGCATCTTCAGCCCCTTGAGGTCGTCGACCGAGTTGATCTCCTTGTTGAACCAGCCGGCCATCTGCACCCCGGAATTGCCCGCCGGCGCCGGCACCAGACCGAACCGGCCGTAGAGTTCCTGCCACAGCTCGAGTCCGCCGCCGTAGTAGATCCAGGCGTTCATCTCCTGGGCGGTCATGCCGAAGGGCACGGTGGAGAAGAACTGCGCGGCCTCGCTCTTGCCCTTCCAGTAGTAGGCCGAGCCGTGACCCATCTCGGCGGTGCCGCGCGAGACGGCATCGAACACCTCGAAGGCGGGGACCAGCTCGCCGGCGCCGTAGACGCGCACCGCGATGCGCCCGCCGCTCATCTCGCCGATCAGCTCGGCGAGCTTGTTGGCGCCGGTACCGAGCCCGGGGAAGTTCTTCGGCCAGGTGGTGACCATCTTCCAGCGATACTCGGCCTTGGCGTGCGCCGCCCCGGTGGCGGCCGCGCCGAGCGCCAGCGAACCGACACCCACCCCCTTGATGAAGTCACGACGTTGCATGGGTCCCTCTCTTCTCGTTGGTGTTGTGCGTGGCGACGGGCGCCGGACGGCGCCCGCCACGGACCTCAGTCCTTCTGCAACTGCGCCTTGAGCAGCTCGCCGAAGCTGCCGATGGCCTTCTCCTCGCCCTGCCCCTTGCGGGCCTTGGGCGCATAGGCGCTGGCGTCGACCACCGCCTCGGCGGCGCGCTCGGCGTCGAGCGAGAGCTTGATGCGCTTGCGCTCGCGATCGATCGCGATCACCGTCGCCTCGACCTCGTCACCGACCTTGACCACCTCGCTCGGGTCGTTGATGCGCCGTCCGGCGCCGAGCTCGCTGATGTGGATCAGACCGTCGACCCCGGGGGCGATGGCGACGAAGACGCCGAAGGGCTGCAGCCGCGAGATCTTGCCGCTGACCAAGCTGCCAACCGGATGACGATCGGCAACCTCCAGCCAGGGATCGCGCGCGAGCGCACGGACCGACAGCGCGATACGCTCGCGCCGCTTTGCGGTGGCCGGCTCGATGCGCAGCACCGCGACCTCGACCACCTGCCCCTGGGTGAGCACCTCGTTGGGGTGCTTGATGTGGCCGTAGGCCAGCTCGCTGACGTGGATCATGCCCTCGATCCCGCCGAGATCGACGAAGGCGCCATAGTCCTTGAGCGAGGTGACGGTGCCGCTGAGCACCGCGCCCTCGACGAGCTTGGCGCGGGTCTCCTCGGCCTGGATGCGCTGCGCCTCCTCGAGCACCGCGCGGCGCGACAGCACCAGGTTGGGCCGCCGCCCGCCCTCGAGCTTGGTGACGCGGAAGTCGAGACGCTGGCCGACGAACTCGGAGAGATCCTCGATGAAACGGACATCGACCTGGGAGGCGGGACAGAAGCCGCGCAGCCCGGCGACCTGGACCTCCAGCCCGCCCTTGACCGCGCCGCTGACCTGGCCCTGCACCGGCTGTCCCGCCTGATAGGCGCGCTCGACCTCTTCGATGCCGTGGGAGCGCTGGCCGTGCTGGGTGCCGAGCAGCAGCATGCCGCTCTCGGGATCCTTGCCGCTGACCTTGCTCTCGATGCGATCGCCGATCTCGAGCTTGAGTTGGCCCTCGGCGTCGCGATGGGCGGCCAGCTCGATGCGCCCCTCGGACTTGGCGCCGAGGTCGACGAGGCCGTACTCGCCGTCGATCGCGATCAGGGTGCCGCTCACCGGCTCGCCCACCTTGGGCTCGCCCTTGACGGACTGCGGATTGGCCTGATCGAACTGTTGGAGGAGGTCTGCGAAACGCTCGGAGTCGGACATGATGTGCTTGCTGCCGCTAGGCTCGGGTTGATGGATCGGGGGATATTGTAGGGCGGAATGGACACGCGCCCCAGTCCCGACGGCGGGACGGGGCGCGATGGGCGCTCAGCGCTGCGAGATCGGCAGGTAGTCGCGCTGGTCCGGGCCGCAGTAGATCTGACGCGGACGACCGATGCGGTTGTTGGGGTCGGACATCATCTCCATCCAGTGCGACACCCAGCCGACGGTGCGCGCCACCGCGAACATCACCGTGAACATGTTGCGCGGGATGCCGAGTGCGCGATAGATGATGCCGGAGTAGAAGTCGACGTTGGGGTAGAGCTTGCGCTCGACGAAGTAGTCGTCGTTGAGGGCGATCTCCTCGAGTTCCATCGCCAGCTCGAACAGCGGGTTGTTGACGTCGGCGACCTCTTCGAGCACTTGGTGACAGACCTCGCGGATGATCTTGGCGCGCGGGTCGTAGTTCTTGTAGACACGGTGGCCGAAGCCCATCAGCCGGAAGGGGTCGTCCTTGTCCTTGGCCTTCTCCATGAAGCGCCGGACCTCCTTGACGTCACCGATCTCGAGCAGCATGTCGAGCACCGCCTCGTTGGCGCCGCCGTGGGCCGGCCCCCACAGCGAGGCGATGCCGGCGGCGACACAGGCGAAGGGGTTGGCCCCGGAGCTGCCGGCCAGACGCACGGTCGAGGTGCTGGCGTTCTGCTCGTGGTCGGCATGGAGGATGAACAGCAGGTTGAGCGCCTTCTCGGCGATCAGCTCGGGCTCGTAGTCGTCGCACGGGGTGGCGAACATCATCCGCAGGAAGTTGGCGCAGTAGCGCAGGTCGTTGCGCGGATACATGATCGGCTCGCCGATGCTGTGCTTGTAGGCAGCGGCGGCGATGGTCGGCACCTTGGCGATCAGCCGGTGCGCGGAGATCTCGCGGTGGCGCTCGTCGTGGACGCTCAGCGAGTCGTGATAGAAGGCCGAGAGCGAGCCCACCACGCCGACCAGGATGGCCATCGGGTGGGCGTCGTGATGGAACCCCTTGAAGAAGTCCTTGAGGTTCTCGTTGAGCATGGTGTGACGGGTGATCACACCCTCGAAGTTATCGAGCTCCTGCTCCTTGGGCAGCTCGCCGTAGAGCAGCAGATAGGCGACCTCGAGGAAGCTCGCCTTGGTGGCGAGCTGTTCGATCGGATAACCGCGATAGCGCAGGATGCCCTGCTCGCCGTCGATATAGGTGATGGCGCTGTTGCAGGAGGCCGTGGACATGAAGCCGGGATCGTAGGTGAAGATGCCCGCCTCCTTATAGAGCGAGGAGATGTCGGCCGCGGCCGGACCCACGGTGCCACGACGCAACGGGAACTCGAACTGCTCCCCGGTCGCGTTGTTGTTGATGGTGACGGTATCGTTCGCCATAGGCTCGCTCCTGAGCGGTCCCGGGACGCCTGGTCGCGGGGCCGGTGGATGGTTGGGTGGATTCGCGTATCGCCCGAGGGGACCGCCCGCGCTCGGGCCGGCCCCGGCATCCGTCCGACTGGACGTCCGCGAATGGTCGGTTCGAAAAGCAGGGCCGCGCACGCGCGGCCCGGGGTCTTCAGCTGATCTCGCGCAGTCGCTCGATATCGGCGCGCACCGAGGCCGCCGAGCGGTCGAAGTCGGCGCGCTCGGTCGCTTCGAGGTCGAGTTCGACGACCTGCTCCACGCCCTGCCAGCCGAGCACGCAGGGCACGCCCATGGCGATATCGCGCTCGCCGTACTCGCCATCGAGGATGGCGACACAGGGCAGCAGCCGACGTCGGTTGCGCACGATGGCGTCGATCATCGTCGCCACCGCCGCACCGGGGGCATCGTAGGCGCTGGAGTTCTTGCGCAGCGCGAGGATCTCGGCGCCACCCTTGCGGGTGCGCTCCATGATCGCCGCGATACGCTCCTCGGGAAGGAAATGACTGAGGGGGATGCCGTTGATGGTACAGAAGCGCGACACCGGCACCATGGTGTCACCATGGCCGCCGAGCACCATGGTGGTGATGTCGCGCACCGAGAAGCCGGTCTCCTGGGCGATGAATCCGGCCATCCGCGAGGCGTCGAGCACCCCGGCCTGACCGAAGATCCGCCGCCGGTCCCAGCCGGTGCGCTGGGCGACGCGATAGGTGAGGGTGTCGACCGGGTTGGAGACGACCAGGATCATCGCATCCGGGGCGTGGGTCATGATCTCGTCGGTGACCGCGTCGATCACCCGCACGTTGGCCTCGAGCACGTCCGAGCGCGACATCCCCGGCTTGCGCGCCTGCCCCGCGGTGATCACCACCAGATCGGAGCCGGCGAGGATGCTCGGGTCATCGCTGCCGATCACCCGGCTGTCGAACTTGAAGAAGGGTGAGGTCTGAACGATGTCGAGCGCCACACCCTCGCTCATGCCCTCGTTCACGTCGAGCAGCGCCACCTCCCGGCACAGCTCCTGTTCGGCCAGGATCTGCGCGGTCGTCTCGCCGACTCGGCCGGCCCCACCAACGATGCTGATCTTGTTCACGTCGCTTGTCTCCCGTCGGTGAGCGGCGAGCCTCCTCTCGGGGCTGGCACGCCGCTCAGTGGATGGATGGGACGGAGATCGCGCCCGCTGCGGGCTCAGCCGGGATAGTGCGCCGGATACGGGGCACGCGCGACACCGCTCTCGATGGCGGCACGGGCCACGGCGGCCGACACCCGCTCGCGCAGACGCGGATCAAAGGGTTTGGGGATGATGTAGTCCGGGCCGAACTCCAGCGACTCCAGCCCCTCGTAGGCGGCGAGCACCTCGGCCGGCACCGGCTCGCGGGTGATGGCGCGCAGCGCCTCGACCGCGGCGATCTGCATGCTCTCGTTGATCCGCGAGGCACGCACGTCGAGCGCGCCACGGAAGATGAAGGGGAAGCCGAGGACGTTGTTGATCTGGTTCGGGTAGTCCGAGCGACCGGTGGCCATGATCAGGTCGTCGCGCACCTCGCGGGCGAGCGCCGGACGCACCTCGGGCACCGGGTTGGAGAGCGCGAAGACCACCGGACGCGGCGCCATCGAGGCGAGCATGTCGGCGGTGACCAGATCCGGCCCCGAGACGCCGATGAAGGCATCGGCCCCGTCCATGGCGTCGGCCAGGGTGCGGCGCTCGGTATCGGCGGCGATGCCGAACTTGTAGGGGTTGAGGTCCTGGCGCCCGACGTGGATCACGCCCTGGCGATCGATGGCGAAGATGTTGTCGCGGTGGGCGCCGAGGGCGAGCAGCAGACGGATTGCCGCGATCCCCGCGGCACCGGCGCCGAGCACCACGATGCGCGCCTCGGCAAGCGACTTGCCCTGGAGTTCGAGGGCGTTGAGCAGACCGGCGGCGATGATGATCGCGGTGCCGTGCTGATCGTCGTGGAACACCGGGATGTCGAGCTGCTCGATCAGCGCCTGCTCGATCTCGAAGCAGTGCGGCGCGGCGATGTCCTCGAGGTTGATGCCACCGAAGGTCGGGGCGATGCGCACCACGGTCTCGATGAAGGCCTGGGGGTGACGGGCCTCGACCTCGATGTCGAAGCAGTCGATGTCGGCGAAGCGCTTGAACAGCACCGACTTGCCCTCCATCACCGGCTTGCTCGCCTGTGCGCCGACCTTGCCCAGGCCGAGCACCGCGCTGCCGTCGGTGATCACCGCCACCAGGTTGCCCTTGTTGGTGTAGCGGTAGGCGTTCTCGGGATCGTCGTGGATGTGGCGCACCGGCTCGGCAACGCCCGGAGTATAGGCGAGCGAGAGCTCATGCTGGGTGCTGGCCGACTTGGTGACCTCGATACCGATCTTGCCGGGCCGCGGCTCGGCATGATAGGCGAGCGCCTGCTTGTTCAGGTCCGCGTCGTGATGGGCGAAGCTCTCGGGATCGGTCACTGCTGGTCTCCAACAAACAACATTGTTCAGGGTGCCACTGGGGCGATCGTAGCGAACAATCATGTTCGCGCCCGGCCCGCGAGTCAAACGGCGCGGACTCCACTGCGAGGCGTTCCGCTCGCGCGCGCGTAACCTAGCGCGCCGGCGCCCACGCGGGGCCGTGCTGAGATCGCGAGGGGGAGTCGGGGCGACGCGCACGATGGCGCACGCGGCCTCAGGCGTGCAGGACACCCGGGCATGGGGAGCGGGAGAACTCCGCGCCAGCACGAGAGGTGCGGCGCGGCGGAGCGGGGACGACGCGGGCGGCGCGAGACTTAGCGCGCGTAGCGACGACGGAACTTGTCGACGCGACCGCCGGTGTCGATCACCTTCTGCTTACCGGTGTAGAACGGGTGGCAGGCGGAGCAGACTTCGACCTGCATGACATCGTTCCCCAAGGTGGAGCGGGTGGCAAATTCGTTCCCGCAGCTGCAGACCACCTTGACTTCGGCGTATTCCGGGTGGATTCCTTCTTTCATGGCTGACCCTTCTGGCCCGGCTCGGGCTGTGGAAAATTCAGTAAACGCGCGAGGATACCACGCACACCCACCCTGCGCAATTGTCAAGACCGAGGCATCGACCAGCGGTCGCGCATGCTGGCCGACGCCCACGCAATCGATCTACACTTGCCCCGCCGCGACCGCCAGACCGACCAGGATCGTCCCCTCTTCATGGCCCAGACCGACACCCGCGAGCCCCGCCATCGCACCGCGGCACACTGGCTCGACGCACTCGATGCGCGGCTCCAGCCCGCCCGTATCCGGATCGCCCGCTGCCTGCCGGAACGACTGCGTCGGGCGCTCATCGATCGCAACCGCAGACTGCTGATCGAGCCCGATGACGGCCAGGCCCGACTGACGCAGCTGCGCGGCGAGGCCCGCGAACCGGTCGGCAGCCTCACGCTCGACACCGAAGAACGGCTGCCCGAGGCACTCGCCGACCATCGTCGTCGCACCACGCTGCGCCTGCCCGAGACCGCGGTGCTGCGCCGCGAGCTCTCGCTCCCCGCCCAGGTCAGACCGCGCCTGAGCGAGGTGCTCCACCACGAACTCGACCGGCTCTCGCCCTTCCCCGCCGACCAGCTCTTCTATGATGCGCGGCTGCTGCCGACGGCCAAGCGCGCCGCACGCATCCGCGTCGAGCTCGCGCTCTGTCCGCGCGCCCCGCTCGAGGACTGGCTCGCGCGGCTGGCGCGGGCCGGAGCCACGGTCGAGCGCATCGACTGGAGCGGCGCCTGGCGCGGCGCCAACCTGCTGCCACCGCATCGGCGTCCCCGTCGTCGGCCGCCGCGACTCGGGACCGACGGCTGGCTCGCGCTGCTCGCGCTGACGCTGCTGATCGCGGCGCTGGCGTCCCCGCTGTGGCAGCGTCATGCCCATCTCGCGCGGCTCGAGCAGGCGCTCGGGGCGGCGCGCGCCCAGGCGCTCGAGAGCGACCGGGTGCGCCAGGCGCTCGAACAGGCCCGTCAGGGCAGTCTCGTCGCGCTCGAACAGCGCCGTCTCCAGCCCCGCGCGCTCGAACTGCTCGGCGCGCTCAGCACCCGCCTCCCCGACGACACCTGGGTGCAGAGCCTGGAGTTCGACGGTCGCCAGGTCGAGCTGACCGGTGAGTCGGCGAGCGCCACGGCGCTGATCGCCCTGCTCGAAGGCGCCCCCGGGATCGCCTCGGTGCGATTCCGCTCGCCGGTGGTCCAGATCGACCGCAACGGCAAGGAGCGCTTCAACCTCGCCTTCCGGCTGGAGGCGGCGGAGCCTGCACCATGACCCGGGGACGCACCGACTGCCTGCTCGTCTGGGGGCTCGCCGGGTCGCTGCTGGCCGGTCTGCTCGCGCTGACGCTGCTGCCCTGGTGGCTCACGCTCGACGCGCTCGATGCACGCATCGCCAGCGCCGAGGACCGGCTCGCGCGCTATCAGCGCATCGCCGCCGGGCTCCCGGCGTTGCGTACCGAACTCGAACGGGTACGCACCGATCCGACGCTCGCCGGGCTCTATGTCCAGGCCGCCACCGAGACGATCGCCGGCGCCGAACTGCAGCGCCAGCTCCAGGAGATCATCGCCGCCGCCCGCGGCCGACTGATCAGCGTCCAGCTCCTGCCGGCCACCAGCGCGGATGCCGAGGCACCCACCCGCCTCCATGTCCGCGCCCAGATCCAGGGCACCACCGCGACCCTGTTCGAGATCCTCTACCGCATCGAACAGGCCCGCCCCCTGCTCTTCGTCGAGCGGCTCTCGGCGCGCTCGGCGGCACAGCCGGAGCAGCGGCTGCGCGCCAGTCGCGCCGCCCCCCCGTCACTGGCCACCGCGCCCGAGGGGGCGCTGATGCTGCGGCTCGACGTATTCGGTTTCGTGCGCGGGGAGGAGACATGAGCCGCACGCCCGCGCTCATCGCGAACCTCGTGCTCGGCGGGGTCCTGGTCTGGCAGTGGCACGACTGGCGCACGCCGCTGCCCACCCCGGCCCCTCGGGCGACGGTGACCGAACACGCCGACGAGCCGCTCGCCGCACGGCTCGCGCCGCCGCCCCGGGCGCACTATGCCGAGGCGCTCGAACGGCCGCTGTTTCGTCCCGACCGTCGCCCTCCCCCACCCCCGGCCCCCGTCCAGGCGAGCGCCGAACAGCACCGGGCGGCGATCGCGCTCGAGCGCCTCACCCTCACCACGGTCCTGATCACCCCCCGTCAGCGCGCCGCCTGGGTGCGCATCGCCGACGACGGCGGCGACAGCCAGCGCGTCGAGATCGGCGATCGACTGGGCGACTGGAGGGTCTCGGCGATCCACCCCGACCACCTCCTGCTCGAGCGACAGGGCCGGGCCGATCGGCTACCATTGCGCGACTTCACCCGGCCTGGCGCGGCACCAGCGACGGCGCCCGGCGGACCCGGCCCGCGCCCGTCACCGTCGTCACGGCCCTGATCCAGGAAGCCAGATCGAGACCCGAGGTCCCATGGACGCAGACCCCAGACCACGCACCACCAGCGCCCTGTTGCTGACGCTGCTGGTCCTGCTCGTGCTCGGTGGCTGCGAGCGCGCCGACTGGGACCCCACGCTCAGGGTCGGCGACCCGGCCGGACACGTCGTCGATGCCGATCGCCAGCGCGGCGGCGAGCACCGCGGCGGTACCAGCGCCACCACCATCGCGCTCGGCGACGGCGACACCCGCGCCCGCACCCGCGACTTCATCGACCCCGGCAACGGCGCCGTGGTGCAGCGCATCGCCCGCCCCCAGGTCGACACCACCCCGGGCGAGGTCACCCTCAACTTCGAGCGTACCGACATCCGCGAGGTGGTACGGGTGATCCTCGGCGAGGTGCTGCAGCGCGACTATGTGCTCCATCCCGCGGTACAGGGCGAGGTCTCGCTGCAGGCCCAGGCGCTGCGACGCGAGCACCTGCTGGCGACCCTCGAGACCCTGCTGCGGATGAACGGCGCGGCACTGGTCGAGCACGGCGGCGGCTACCAGATCCTGCCGCTGACCAACGCGCTGCAGGGCCAGGTCGTGCCCCAGCTCGGCGAATCGAGCCGCGCGCTGCCGGCCGGCTACAGCGTCCAGGTGATACCGCTGCGCTATATCGGCGCCGCCGAGATGGGGCGCATCCTCGAGCCGCTCGCCCCCGAGGGCAGCATCCTCCGGGTCGACACCCAGCGCAACCTGGTGGTGCTCGCCGGCACCGGCCCGGAGATGGCCAACCTGCTCGACACCATCCGGGTGTTCGACGTCGACTGGATGGCCGGGCTCTCGGTCGGCTTCTTCATGCTCGAGTTCGCCAAGGCCGAGGCGGTGGTCGAGCAGCTCACCACCCTGCTCGACACCAAGGAGGGCGGCGCGCTCGACGGGGTGTTCCGCTTCGTCCCGATCGAGAGCGCCAACGCGCTGCTGGTGGTCTCGCCGCAGCAGCGCTATGTCGAACGCGCGCGCGACTGGATCAAGCGTCTGGACATGGCCGAGGCATCGGGCGAGGCGACCGAGCGGCTGTTCGTCTATCGCGTCCGTCACGGCAACGCCGAATCACTCGCCGAGATCCTCTCGGAGCTGTTCGGGGGCGGTCGGGGCGAGGGGCAGCGCAGCCTCGGCGCGGTGGCCCCGGGGATGGAGCGGGTCACCCTCGATGCCGGCGGCGAGGGTGGCGAGACCGCGAGCGCCCGCCCCCGGGCCCGCGCCCACCGTCTCGACACCGGGGTCAGCATCGTCGCCGACGCGGTCAACAACTCGCTGCTGATCAAGGCCAGCGCCCGCGACTATCAGAAGATCCTCGACGCGCTCAAGCAGCTCGATATCGTCCCGCTGCAGGTGCTGGTCGAGGCGACCATCGTCGAGATCACCCTCACCGGCAATCTCGAATACGGCGTGCAGTGGGACTTCTTCGGCCTCGCCACCGCCGACCAGCGCAGCAACTTCCGTCTCGACGGCACCCTCGACGGCGCCAAGGACTCGGGCATCGGGGCCATCTTCCCCGGCTTCACCTGGTCGGTGATCTCGCGCCCCGACACCATTCGCGCCACGCTCAGCGCACTGGCCGGGCGCAACCTCGTCAACGTGCTCTCCTCGCCCTCGGTGATGGTGCTCGACAACCAGACGGCGAAGATGCAGGTCGGCCAGCAGGTGCCGGTGGCCACCGCCCAGCAGCAGAGCACCTCGACCACCGACCGCATCGTCAACAGCATCGAGTACCGCGACACCGGGGTGATGCTGTCGGTGAAACCACGCGTCACCCCCGGGGGCATGGTGCAGATGGAGATCGAGCAAGAGGTCAGCACCGTGGCCACCACCGAGAGCTCGAACCTCGACTCGCCCACCTTCCAGACCCGCAACATCACCAGCTCGGTGGCGGTGCGTTCCAACCAGGCGGTAGTGCTCGGCGGACTGATCCAGGACCAGCGCGAGGACGGCAAGCAGGGCGTCCCCGGGCTCTACGACCTGCCGATCGCCGGCGCCCTGTTCGGCGAGCGCAGCAAGAAGGCCAACCGCACCGAGCTGGTGGTCATCCTCACCCCCAGGGTGATCGCCAGCGACCAGGACCTCGAGGCCGTCACCCGCGACTTCCGAAGCAAGGTCAAGGGGTTGGAGTTCTAGGGCTCAGCCACCAGCTACCAGTTGCCAGCCGCTAACCTTCCCCACTGGTCGCTGATGGCTGATGGCTGGCGGCTGATGGCCGGCGGCCGGCGTCCCTCTCAGCGCGAGGCGGTGGCGAGCTTGAGGGCGAGGCCGGCGAAGACGGTGCCGGCCAGCCGGTTGAGCATCAACTGGGCGCGGGGTGAGCGGCGCAGCCGGGCGCCGAGGGTGCCCGAGGACCAGGCGATGGCGGAGAACACCAGCAGCGCCGAGAGCATGAACAGCGCACCGAGCAGCAACAGCTGCAGGGTCAGCGGGCCGCGCGCGGGGTCGGCGAACTGGGGCAGGAAGGCGAGGAAGAAGATCGCCACCTTGGGATTGGTGGCGCTCATCAGCACGCCACGGGCATAGAGCTGGGCGGGGCGCGGCGCAGTGGCGCCGCTGCCGTCGAGCGCGCAGGCCCCGGCGCGGAACGCCTGCCAGGCGAGATAGAGCAGATAGAGCGCGCCGAGCACCTTGAGCACGGTGAAGGCGAGCGCCGAGGCGGCGAACAGCGCGGCCACGCCGAGCGCCACCGCAGCGGTATGGAGCATCACCCCGGTGCACAGCCCGAGGGTGACGAAGATCCCCGCCAGCCGGCCGTGCAGGGCCGACTGGGTGAGGACGAAGATGTTGTCCGGCCCGGGCGCGAGCGCCAGGGCGACCGAGGCGGCGAAGAACAGCAGCGCGGTATCGAGGGGCAGCATGATGGGGCGACCGTGAAGAAGAACGATCGCCCATCAATACCACGCGCACCCCGCCCGCGCACCCCGCCCCACCCGAGACCGTCAGCTGCCCCCTGGAGCCTGGCGGCTGGCGGCTGGCGGCTGGCGGCTGGTAGCTGGAAGCTGGAAGCTGGAAGCGCATCCCTCCTTCGCGCCCTTTGGGCCTTTGCGGTTCAAATTCCTGGCGACTGGCGGCTGGAAGCTGGCGACTGACTCGAAAACAGCGTCATTCGAGATCCTCGGCGAGCAGCCCGTAACGGACCTGACCGGCACACTTGTCGCGCAGCAGCACCCAGCCCGGCGGCGCCTCCGGCAACCCCTCCTGACGTCCGCGCTCGACATAGAGACGCCCGCCCGGCGCCACCCAACCGTCCTCGATCAGTCGCGTCAGCGCCGGGGCGAGCAGGTCCGCGGCGAAGGGCGGGTCGAGGAAGATCAGGTCGAAGGGGCGCGGCGGGGTGGTGGCGAGCCAGTCCAGCGCATCGGCGCGGACCACCTCGACCGACCGCTCGCCGAGGGTACGGACATTGACCTCGAGCTGACGCGCCGCGGCCGCGGCGCGCTCGATCAGCACCACCTCGCCGGCGCCGCGCGAGCAGGCCTCGAGCCCGAGCGCGCCGCTGCCGGCGAAGAGGTCGAGACAGCGCGCCCCGGCGATCGTCGGCGCCACCCAGTTGAACAGGGTCTCGCGCACCCGATCGGCGGTCGGGCGCAGCCCCGGCTGATCGAGTACCGGCAGCCGACGACCGCGATGGCGGCCGCCGACGATGCGCAGTTGGTGCTGCCCCGACCTACTCGGGCGCATCGGCCCGTGCCGTCTGTCCGGCGCCACCGCCGACCTGCACCAGCACCATCCGCTCGGGATCGACCCGACGCGCGAAGGCATCGCGGATCTGCGCGGCATCGACCGCCTCGACACGCTCGGCAAAGCGCGCGAGATGATCGAGCGGCAGGTCGTAGAAGCCGATCATCGCCAGGTACTGGACGATGTCGCCGTTACTGTCGATGCGCAGCGGGAAGCCGCCGGTGATGTTGCGCCTGGCGGCGTCGAGCTCGTCCTCGGTCGGCCCCTCGGCGATGAAGCGCTCGAGGGTCTCGCGCATCACCGCGATCGCCTGCTCGGCCTGATCGTTGCGGGTCTGCAGCCCCATCAGGAAGGGACCGGGGCGGTCCAGCGGCAGGAAGTAGCTGTAGACGCTGTAGGAGAGTCCGCGCTGCTCGCGCACCTCGTGCATCAGCTGCGAGACCAGCCCGCTGCCGCCGAGGATATGGTTGCCGACATAGAGCGCGAAGTAGTCGGGATCACCGCGACGCATCCCCGGCTGACCGACGAGCACCGCCGTCTGGCTCGACGGGAAGGCGATGTGGCGCTGCGCTGCCTGCTCGAGCGCCGCCACCTCGGGCAGCGCCGGGGCCGCCTCGCCGCGCGGCAGCACGCCGACCACGCGCTCGGCGAGACGCTCGGCGCCGGCGCGATCGAGCGCGCCGACGATCGCCACCACCGCGTTGGCACCGACCAGATAGCGTTGGTGGAAGGCGACCAGATCGTCGCGGGTGATCGCACCCACCCCCTCGGCGGTGCCGGACGGGTCCTCGGCATAGGGGTGATCGCCATAGATCGCCCGATAGAAGGCACGGCTGGCCTGGGTACGCGGCGACTCCTGCTGCTGGCGCAGCGCCACCAGACGATTCTCGCGCACCCGTTCGAGATCGACCGCGGGGAAGCGCGGCGCGGCGAGCAGGGCGGTGAGGGTGTCGAGGGCGGTATCGAGCGCCGGCTCACGGGTCAGGCTGCGCAGCGACACCGAGAAGATGTCGCGATCGACCCCGCTGCCGAACTCGGCGCCGACGCCCTCGAGACGGGAGGCGATGGTATCGGCGTCCCACTCACCGGCGCCCTGGGCGAGCATCGCCGCGGTCAGCGAGGCCAGCCCGGGACGGGCGCCGTCGCGCGCGCTGCCGGCATCGAAGGCCAGGCGCAGATCGACCATCGGCAACCCTGGGGCGGCGACGAACAGCACCCGGGCGCCGTTGTCGGTCTCCCAGGTCTGGATCTCGGGGGTGGCCTGGACGAGCCCGGCGGCGCACAGCAGCAGGGCGCCGAGCCAGAGGCGCGGGCGGAAGCGATCAACGGACATGAGCGGCTCCTCGATGGGACATGGCGGGTGCGGGTGCGGCGGCGGGATCGATCGGTTGCGGATCGAGCACGGCGACGGTGAGCCGGTCGGCCACCAGATACTTGCGCGCGACCGCCTGGATCTGCTCCGGGGTCACCGCGGCGAGCGCATCGACATAGCGATCGGCCAGCTCCCAGCCGAGCCCCACGGTCTCGAGCTGACCGAGCAGCATGCCCTGATAGAACAGCGAGTCCTTCTCATAGACCTTGTCGGCGATGAGCTGATTGCGTACCCGCTCGAGCTCGGCGGGGTCGACCGGCGCGTCCTGCAGCCGTGCGATCTCATCGCGCAGCGCCTGCTCGAGCTCGTCGATGGCGTGGCCCTGGGCGGGGACACCCTCGAACAGGAACAGCCCGGGCAACCGCCCGAAGGCGCTGTAGCCGGCGCCGACCGAGGCGGCCACCTCGCGCCCGCGCACCAGCTCGCGCTCGAGACGCGCGCTCTTGCCGCCGTCGAGCACCGAGGCCAGGACCTCGAGCGCATAGGGCTCCCACGCGGTCTCGGCATCGATCACCGCCGGGGCCTTGTAGCCCATCAGCAGATAGGGCTCCTGCGCCGGGGCCTTGACCCGCAGCCGCTTCTCGCCGAGCTGCTCGGGCTCGGGGCGGCGCTTCGGGGTGGCGATCGACTCGGCCTGCAGCGGCCCGAAGTGACGCTCGGCGAGGGCGAAGACCTGCTCGGGATCGACATCGCCGGCGACCACCAGGGTGGCGTTGTTGGGGGCGTACCACTGACGGTACCAGTCACGCAGGTCCTCGACCCGGAGCTCCTCCAGGTCGCCCGGCCAGCCGATCACCGGGATGCCGTAGGGCGAGGCGTCGTAGGCGGTGGCGTTGAAGCGCTCGTAGGTGAGCGACTGCGGGTCGTCGTCGGTGCGCATCCGCCGCTCCTCCTTGACCACCTCCAGCTCCTTGGCGAACTCCTCCGGGTCGAGCGCCAGGTTGCGCATGCGCTCGGCCTCGAGCTCGAAGGCGATCTCCAGCCGATCGCTGGCGAGGTTCTGGAAATAGGCGGTGTAGTCGCGGCTGGTGAAGGCGTTCTCCTCACCACCGTTGGCGGCGATGATGCGCGAGAACTCGCCCGGGGCGAGTCGCTCGGTGCCCTTGAACATCATGTGCTCGAGCAGGTGCGAGATACCGGTGATACCGCCGTACTCGTAGCTCGACCCGACCCGATACCACACCTGACTGGTGAGCACCGGGGCGCGATGATCGGGCTTGACCAGGACCTTGAGCCCGTTGTCGAGCTGGTGTTCGTAAACCGTCTGGCCCGCGCCCGCCGCCAGCGGCAGCAGACAGACCAGGGTCGCAATGAATCGTCGTGACATGGACACCCCATAGTCGGAAAGACAAGGACGATAGATATGGTCAGCTTAACCGGTCCCCGAGTTCCGGGCAGCGTCGAAGCGCAATGGCGGCGCCAGCGGCCAGCGGCCAGCGGCCAGCGGCCAGCGGCCAGCGGCCAGCGGCCAGCGGCCAATCGATTGGACCGCCAAGCCGCAAAGGCCACAAAGGATCTCGATGTGCACTACACCGGCGCGACTGGCGACTGGAAGCTGGTGGCCGAAGGCCGAAGGCCGAAGGCTGCCGCCTGGCGGCGATCAGCCGTCGATCTGTTAGCATTGCGACATCCCGGGGCGGTCGCGACCGCCCCGCTCGGCGCGCCCGCGCGCACCGCCCCATCAACACGAGAATTCCCGTCGACATGTTTGGTTTCGGAAAGAAGCACAAGACCGCATCCAGCGACGCGCCCGCAACCGAGGCGCAGGAACAATCGTCGCGCAAGCCGCTGTTCGGACGCCTGTTCGGCGGCGGCAAGGACAAGACCACGACGCCCGAACAGGCGCCGGTCGCGGAGCTCGAGCGCGCAGCCCCGGCGCCAGCCGCGCCGAGCGCCGAGCCCACGCCCGCACCCGAGCCGCCGCCCGAGCCGCCGCAGCGCACCTTCGTGCCGCGCGCGCTCGAGCAGCGTCGCGAGGAGCCCGTCGCCTTCGAACTGCCCGACCTCCCCGACGAGGCCCCCGAGCCCGAGCCGGAGGGCGGCGGCAAGCTGTTCGGTCGGCTGCGCGAGCGACTCAGCCGCACCCGGGTCAAGCTCGGTGGCGGCATCGGTGAGCTGGTGCTCGGACGCAAGCGGATCGACGACGAGCTGCTCGAGGAACTCGAGACCCTGCTGATCACCGCCGATGTCGGCATCGAGGCGACCACCCGGATCATCGGCGATCTCACCGAGCAGGTGCGGCGCAAGACCCTCACCGACCCGCAGGCGTTGGTCGACACCCTCAAGGCCGAGCTGCGCGGCATCCTCGAACAGGCCGACGCCCCGGTCGCCCAGCCCGCCGAGGGCAAGCCTCAGGTGCTGCTGATGGTCGGCATCAACGGCGCCGGCAAGACCACCACCATCGGCAAGCTCGCCAAGCGGCTGCAGGAAGAGGGCAACAGCGTGATGCTCGCCGCCGGCGATACCTTCCGTGCCGCCGCCGTCGAGCAGCTCCAGACCTGGGGCGAGCGCAACAACATCCCGGTGATCGCCCAGCACACCGGCGCCGACTCGGCCTCGGTGATCTACGACGCGCTGCAGGCGGCGACCGCGCGCGGCACCGACGTGCTGATCGCCGACACCGCCGGGCGGTTGCACACCAAGAGCAACCTGATGGACGAGCTCAGCAAGGTGGCGCGGGTGATGAAGAAGATCGACCCCGAGGCGCCGCACGAGGTGATGCTGGTGGTCGACGCCACCACCGGGCAGAACGCCCTCGCCCAGGCCGAGCACTTCCATCGCGCGGTGGGGCTGACCGGCATCACCCTCACCAAGCTCGACGGCACCGCCAAGGGCGGGATCGTGTTCGCGATCGCCGAGCGGCTGCAGGTGCCGATCCGCTTCATCGGCGTCGGCGAGACGATCGAGGACCTGCGCTACTTCGACGCCGACGAGTTCGTCGACGCCCTGCTCGGCTGAGCGCCGCTGGAGGCGCGACCGAGCCGCCCAACCGCCGCCCCGGCGACCGCGCCGGGGCCGTGCCCGGAGTGCACCGCGCGATGATCGAGTTCGACCACGTCCACAAACGCTACCCCGAACGCGGCGAGGCGCTCAGCGACATCAGCTTCGCGCTCGCCGCCGGCGAGATGGCCTTCCTCACCGGTCACTCGGGCGCGGGCAAGAGCACCCTGCTGCGGCTCATCGGGCTGCTCGAACGCCCCAGCCGCGGGCGCGTGGTGGTCGACGGACGCGACCTCGGCGCTCTGCCCCGCCGCCAGATCCCGCTGCACCGCCGCCAGGTCGGGATGATCTTCCAGGACCACCGTCTGCTGGCCGATCGCAGCGTGTTCGACAACGTCGCCCTGCCCTTGCAGGTGATGGGCTACGGCCAGCGCGAGATCGGCCGACGGGTGCGCGCCGCACTCGATCACGTCGGTCTGCTCAAGCGCGAGCGCGCCACCCCGGTGGCGCTCTCCGGCGGCGAGCAGCAGCGTGTCGGCATCGCTCGCGCGGTGGTCGCGCGCCCGCCGCTGCTGCTCGCCGACGAGCCCACCGGCAACCTCGACCCCGAGCTCTCGCGCGAGATCTTCGAGCTGTTCGAGCGCTTCCAGTACGTCGGCGTGACCCTGCTGATCGCCACCCACGATCTCAGCCTGGTGGCGCGCATGCCCTATCGCACCCTGACCCTGGCCGACGGTCGGCTGGTCAACGACTCCGGGGGATGGTGAGCATGTCGCGCGTGCGCCGTCCCAGTGCCCGTCCCTCCGAGCTGCTGCTGATCTGGCTCGCCCACCATCTGCGCAGCGCCCGCGAGTCGCTGCGCCGGCTGTTCGGCATGCCGCTGCCGACGACCATGACGGTGGCGGTGCTCGGCATCTCGCTGGCACTCCCGGCCACCCTCTATGTCGGCACCGACAACCTGCGCGCGATGACCGGGCGCTGGGACCAGACCGCGGCGATCTCGCTGTTCCTCCGTCACGAGGTCGACAGCAGCGCGGCGCGGGCGCTCGCCGAGCGCCTGCGCGCGCGCCCCGAGCTGGCCCGTGTCGAGCTGATCGAGCCCGAGCAGGCGCTCGCCGAGTTCAAGGAACT